>VGRX01000031.1 GCA_016875215.1 Deltaproteobacteria bacterium | reverse complement strand
GGGGAGCCAGGCCAGTCGGGCGCGCTCCTCCGGGAACAGGTCCGCCTCTCCCGAATGGAGCAGGGTGAGCATGGAAGCGGCCCGGTCCCATCGGCCCTGCCCGGCGTACAGCTCGACCAGCGTGATGGCGGCGCCGGTGTTGCGCGGGTCGAGCTCCCACACCTTCTCGAGGATCTCGCAGGCCCGGACCTTGTGGTCGAGCCGCTCGACGAGGAGGCGGGCGACCTGGATGCCGATCTCGACCCTCTTCCGCTCGTCCTTGACACGGCCGAACTGCGATTCCATCAGTGCGGCCAGCCCGCGCCAGTCCTCCTGCCGTTCCTGGATCTGGCGATAGAGCTCGAACGCGCTTTCGTGTCCCGGCTCCTCCCGCAGGACCTCGTCGAGATAGCTCTTGGCGGGTGGCAGCAGGCCCATCTCCATTGCGGAGAGCCGGGCCATGTCCACCATCAAGCGCAGGCGCTCCTCGTACGGTGCGGAGCGGCTGCGGTCGGAGAGCAGCTTGAGCAGGGTATCGAACCTTTTCTCCTGGAGGCAGAGGGCACGGGCCTTCTCGAAGACCTCGTCGTCATCGGGCGCCAGCTTCAGCACCTGCCGGAACGCGAGGATGGCGGCGTCCGGGTTGGAGAGGCGGTCGTTGTACAGGGTGGCCAGCGACAGCAGCATGCTCCGCCGCTCGTTCCCCTTGAGGTGCTGGGCGGTCTGCTCGTACAACCATGCCAGCTCGGTGAACCTCTCGGCCCGGGTGAGCGCATCGGCCAGTGCGGTGACGTACTCGCTCTTCCTGGGAACCTCGGCAACGAGCTGGCGGTAGAGCTCGATGGCACTTTCGACCCGGTTGAAGACGGTCATCTCTATCTGGGCGGCCTTCTCGAGGTAGCTCACCTTCCGCACCTGGTCTTCGGTGACCGGAATGAGGCGCCTGTAAAGGCGGATGAGGCCGTTCCAGTCCTCGGACATCGCCAGGGCATCCTGCAACGCCTGCTGGACGTCGGGGTCGTGGGGGACCTTCTCGAGGGCCGTTTCGAGCCAGGTTCTGGCGCGGCCGGGCTCCTTGGCCCGCATGGCGGCCTCCCCGAGTTCCAGGCGCAGGATCTGGGCCCGTTGCGGGTCGGTCTCGCGGTCCAGCTCCCGTTCCCCCACTTCGAGGAGGGCCGCATGCTCTTCGGCCATGCGGCAGACGTCCACGAGTGCGGCGTTTCCCGGGGTTCCGGTGAAGTCGGGGGACATCTCGACGAGGCGCCCGATGAGCTTGCGCCCTTCGGGGGTACCGGTCAGCCGGTTCTTGACGAGCAGGACGGCTTCCTCGAACAGCTCGCCACGCCGGGCCTCCTCTGCCTTGGGAACGTAGGAGAGGAGCGTGGATGCGAGGTCGCTCCACTTCTCCTTCTCGCGGTAGACGGACAGGAGTGCGCGCAGCAGCGGCTCACTGTCGGGTGCAAGGCGGGCGGCCTCGGTGAGGGCGTAGATCCCCTTCTCACGGTCCGCCATGGAATGGAGCGTGTGGAATGCGAGTCGTCCCGCGAAGTAGTTGCGCACGTCGGTCCCGGGCTGGGTCCGGGCGACCTGCTCGACATAGAATGCCACGAGGTCATCCCAGCCCCCGGCCTTCTCAGCCAGCCTCTCGACCTCCGCACGGACGTCGGCATCCGCCTGGAACTCGGCCAGCGCCCGCTTCATTACTTCGAGGGATGCCTGAGCCGGCCCCCCGGACTGCTCGAAGAGGCGGGACAGCTTCCAGAGGATGTCGAGCCGGACGGCCGAATCCTGTTCCCGCTCCAGCCTGGTGAAGAGGAGCCGGCTCTGCGCCTCCGCATCCTGGTGCTGGGCGTAGAGCCGCTCCAGCGCAGCCTCGATGCCGGGATGCCCCGGGGCCATGGACAGCCCTTGCTCGAGCAACGCCCGGGCACCGGCCATATCGCCCAGGAACTCGACCCGGGCAAGCGCGGCGGACAGCAGCACGCCGGCCTTCTCCGCCGGCGCCTCGGTCACCTGCGCCTTGCGCTCCAGCACCTCGATGTACTTGTCGTTCTGCCCTTCCCGCAGGTAGAGACGCTCGAGGTAGGAGAGCGCGGTCTGGTTGCCGGGAGCGATCTTGAGCAGCTCGGTCCAGACGGAGAGAGCGGCCCTCGAGTCGTACACGTACGAAGAGAGCATCTCGCCCAGCTCCTGGTAGAGCTCCTCGAGCTCCCTCCCCTCGCCCCCCCCCACGGCGATCATCCGCTTGAGCAGGTCGGTGAGACGCCCATAGCTGAAGGAGCCCCGGTAGAGACGCCTCAGGGCCTGCATGGCGACCTTGTCCGTGGGATCGAGCTCCAGGGTCTTCTCCCATGCCCGGATTGCCGCATCGGGGGAGTTCAGCTCGTCCTGGTACACGGTGGCGAGCCGCCGGAGCAGCCCTGCCCTCTCGGCCGGACTGCCGGCGAGCTCCTGCCATTTCTCGAGTGCCCGGGCAGCACCCGCCCAGTCCTTGACATCCTCCTTCAGGCGAACGAGCAGTTCGATCCATTCGGGGCGGGCGCCGGTCTTCTCGACCAGGAGCTCGAGGAACTCCGCTGCCCTTCCCGCGTCGTGGAGCCTCTCGTGGTGGATCTCGACCAGCCGGCGCAGGTACTCGGCTGCACGGGGCGAGGCCTCGTTGTCCAGCCGGAGCTGGTCGAGCAGGTCGGCCAGCTCCTCCCACTGCCCGGTCTTCTCGAAGTGCTCGATGATGGCATGAGTCGCAACGGGGTTGTCCGGGGCCAAGTCGAGGCAATCACGGTAGATGGAGACGGCGCGGCCAGGCATGTCGAGCTTCTCGAAGTAGAGCTCGGCGAGCTGCTGCATCCAGTAGACCTTCTCCTCGACGTCCCAGACCTCGTCGATTCGAACCTGGAGGAGACGGGCTGCCCCCTCGAAATCTCCCTTTTCGAGGCACTGCGCCCGCTCCAGGTCGATCGGTTCCAGACCGCCCGGATGGACGTCGCCGAGATGCCCGAGGAGCTGCTGCGCCTGGGCGGTTGCGCTCACGTGGTACTCGCTCCCCATGGCCGCTTCGATATCGCTGAGGGCTGCGTGGAGCTCGGTGGCGCCGGCGTAGCGGTCCTTCGCGTTGTAGGCGAGTGCCTTCTCCAGCACTTGGTCCAGGGCTTCGGGGATGGGGAAGATGAGCTCCGAGGGAGGGACGTAGTCCGTCTTGCTCGGTACCTGTCCCGTGAGCATCTCGTACAGCACGATGGACAGCGAGTAGAGGTCCGACGACGGGCTGGCCTGCCCGCCGAGCAGAAGCTCCGGGGAGGCATAGCGCAACGAATGGAGTCGCTCCAGGGGCCGGAAGGCCGCTACCCGTGACGAAGGGAGACGCAGGATGCCGAAGTCGCCGAGACACCAGTTTCCGAGCGCATCCTTGAGGATGTTCCCGGGGTGGATGCCGCCGTGAAGGAGGTTGTTCTCGTGAAGGTGGTTGAGCGCTTCGAGAACGGAGAGTGCGATGCGGATGCACTCCCGCGGGGGAAGGGTCTCCCTGCGTTCGAGGCTCTCGGCCAGGGAGCCGCCCTGCATGTACTTCATGAGGATGTGGTTCTCCTGGAGGGTGGAGGAGTAGCCGGCCTCGTAGACGGGCACGAGATTCCGGTGGGAGAGCTTTGCCAGTGCGGAGCCGGTCTCGAGGAAGTAGCGGGTGAAGAATTCGTTGCGGGAGAGGTCGGGATAGAGAATCTTGACGGCCTTTTCGCTCTTCTCGTTGAGGTCGTGCACCTGGTAGACGGCGCCGATTCCGCCGCGGCCGATGAAGCCGAGCGTGTGGTAGCGCCCATCGAGCAGCTTCTCGGACGGGAGCAGCTTGCTCTGGAACTTCATCCGGCTGGCCGAGCCTTCGGTTGGGACGAGCCTGGCCTGCCCGCCGCCCTGGGACCAGGAGACCATGTACTCGCCCAGGTTGAGCGGCCCGTTCTTGCCGACCAGCCCCTCGGTGATGAACCGGCCGGTGGCGAAGTTCTCGAGCCGCAGCGTGTGCGCATTCCTCAGCCCGCTGACCATGTAGAGTCCCTCGCCCTGCCGGTTCTGCCCGCCGACAACGGCCATGAAGGGGGACAGCTCGAGCCCTCGGGATCCGTCGGCAGCCAGGAGCAGCACCTGGCCCTGGGGTACGGTCCCCTCGAAATCGATTCCGATGGGGAGGGGCTGAGTGCGGTAGCCCATCCACCGCATCATGAAGCCCTGGAATCCGTCACCGCCCTCCTGGTTGGAATGGCTCCGGAAGACCACGAGTGGGAAGGTCTCCAGGAAGAGGAGCGGACGGACGATCTCGCGCAGCGCTTCGGCAATCAGATCCGCGGTCTCGCCGGCCTTCTCCGCACCGGTGAGGATCTCGCGGGTGGACATCAGCTCGGTTGCGGTCTCGGCCAGAGTCCGCAGGGAGTTCCCGGTCTGCGTGGGCTTTCCGTTGCGTCCGACAAGGGCGCCGCACAGCTCAGGCAGGAACGGCCCGCGGCCCGCGAGCTGCCCTGCAAGCTCGAGCACCAGCTCCGCCCAGCGCGCCGGCGTGGGGTGCAGCAGGAACTGCTCGGCCCGCTGGGCCTTCTCCGGGGAGGGAGCCTTGCAGAAGTAGTCGCTCAGCAGGACGGACCCGAGGTACCGGACCAGCCCATCCACGGCGGCAAGATGGAACGCCGCCCGGTC
This sequence comes from Deltaproteobacteria bacterium, assembly GCA_016875215.1. GTDB lineage: Bacteria > Myxococcota_A > UBA9042 > CAIXZC01 > CAIXZC01 > CAITUV01. The sequence goes on along the minus strand of VGRX01000031.1, from coordinate 19,157 downwards.
CGGTCCGCCGGATGCTGTCCTGGCGTTGCGGTATGGGGCCGCAACCGGATGCGGAAAGCGGTGCTCCAGGATGTGATTCAGGGTGAGGTCTTCACTCATGGGCCGATTCCTTCCGCGGGCGCCGCGCCCGCGCGCAAAGTAGTTCCCATTACAACGTTTTCCCTTGTCCGTGTCAACGGTTTCTGCTATATGCGGGGACATGAGACGGCCCGCGTTCAGTGCCCCATTCCTGCTGCTCCTCCTGTCGGTATCAGCAGCCTGCGGACCAGGCGGAGGGAACGGCTCCGGAAGGCTCACAGTGCGCCCCGGATACACTTCCGATTCGGTGGTGCAGACCTTCGAGGCGCGCTACCGGTGGGACGGGGAACCGGCTTCCGGGCGTGTGACCATCGAGGGAAAGGAGACCCCGTACGCTTCGGTCACTGACGCCATCGCTGCCGCACCCGAGGGGGCCACGATTCTCCTCGGGCCCGGGATGTACCGTGAGTCGGTCATGGTGTCGGGCCGTCCCCTGGCGCTGGTGGGTGCGGGGGCGGCCAGGTCGGTCATCGTGGCTCAGGAGACGGCATTCTATGCCAGCCGCTCCGAGGTGACCGTTTCCGGCATCGGTTTCTGGTCGCTGACCGTGGGACCTGACGTCGCGGTGGCCGCACTGTCCGAGTCCGCAGCGGCGCTGGATGACTGTCGGTTCTCCGGAGGAACCGGGGCTGGTGTGGTCGTGGCCGGCACCGAGACCTTTGCGGCACTGACCGGCAACCTGGTGAGCGGCAACATGGGGGGCGGAATCCGGTTGCAGGGGGGGCGTCTCGACCTGCGCAGGAACATCGTGGTGCGGAACGCCCGGGCCGGGATCGTCCTGGCGCCGTCCTCACCGGGCGCGATCGCATCGTTCTCTTCGTGGCACGATACCGTGCTCGACAACTGGAGCGGCCACCGCTGCGTGTCGCTCGGCAAGGTCGGCATCGTCCCGGTCACGCCGCTCGACCGCTATCGGTTCGAGGCCTCGATACTCAACTCCGGAGGGCTGGGGGAATCGCTGTCGGAGGAGTACTACGGCACGGTCAAGGAGAGCGGTCGCAACTTCCTTTCGGCCGCTGCTCTGCCGGCTCCGGACTTCTTCGTCGACGCGGATGCGGAAGACTACCGGCCCAGGGGACGCCTCGTAGCGGACTCGCTGGGAATCGAGCTCGGGGCGAACCCCTCCCCGGAAGGGCTCAAGCAGCTTTCGACCGTGCTGTCCAACGCCCTGATGACCGAGAAGCTGCAGCTCGGGTACATCCTGTCCCTCTTCCTGCCGCCTGCGGAGAGGGCCTCGGCGCACCAGCGAATCCGAGCGATCCTCGACGTCTGGGTGGGGGAATTCCTCCAGACCGGGCGCCTCGGGACGCGCCTCTTTGCCGTGCTGGGGCTGGCGCGTGTGGCTCCGGCCCATTGGCGGATGGAAGTGGTGCTCGAACGCTACCTGGCCGGCTTCGATTCCCGCTACACCTTCCATCTGAAGCCGCTCAACTTCTTTGCCGAGGACGAAGCGCTGGCCCAGAAGATGCTGGGGTACCTGGAAGGGCGCATGTCGCTCTTCCCGCGGCACATCGTCAGAAGCGGTGACGGCGAGAACGCATACGTGCTCTCCGGCGGCGTGCTCAAGCCGATGTCCCGGTCGTCCAGCAAGCGGGAGTTCTCGCTGCAGCGCGTCGTCGAGAACCCCTACTTCGGGCAGCTCGGCGACACGGCCAGACTGCTCGAGTCCCGGCTCGTCGAGACGCAGAAGAAGATCGACGACGTCCAGTTCACTCTCAACAACCCACACTTCAGCCCGGTCAAGCAGGGATCGCGCTACCGGCAGGGGCTCGAGAAGAAGCTCCAGGGGCTCGAGGAAGACAAGGCGAAGCTCGCCGTGCAGCTCGCATCGGTCCGGAAGGCCATCGAGGAAAGCGCTGAGCGGTTCGATGTCGAGATCAGGGGAACTCTGAACGAGAAGACCAGCACCGGGGAGTATTACCAGACCCTCGTCGTCGCACCGAAAGGGGAGATCCTGCTCGACCTCACCCAGGTGCTCGCCTTCCGGGACGTGGACGTCAGCGTTGCCCCGCTTCCCAAGCACGGCTTTGCCGGCAAGGAGCTCTCCGTCAAGACCGGCGACCCGCTCGACCTGGCTGCCAGCGCGCTGGCGCAGTCCATGCAGGAGGCGGTCATCGCGAAGGAGACGCAGACCTTGAAAGGGTTGCTCGACCGTTACCACTCGGGGCTGATCGAGACCTCGGCGGAGGACCAGCTCGTCGAGCTTCTCCTGCTCAATGCCCATCTCTATCAGAAGGCGCTCGAGCTGCGCCCGGAATACGAGAAGCTGGTGGCCGAAGGGGCAGGGGCGGAGGGGGGAATCCAGGCCGGCGTCGTGTTCGACTCGAATGCGGGCCCGGACTCCCGGGCCCTTCGCATCGACGTATCGTACAGCGATGCCCGCGCCCAGCGGGAGCGGCTCAAGGAACTCGCGGGCATCTACAGGCCCTACTGGGATCTGCAGCCGCAGGTGGACCAGTTCCTCAAGATCCGGTTCGGTCTCACGGCCAGGGAGCTCTTCGAAACACGGGCCGTGCTGGACAGGCTCCTGCCGTCGGACGAGAGATAGAAGCTACGCAGCCTGGCGGACGCCGACCTGTTCCGGAATGTCGATGCCCTATTGCCGCCGGGTGGTGCGCCAGAGCTCCTCGAAGGCCTCGAACGCATCGTCGAGACGTTCGCGCACCCCTTCTCCGCTCAGCGACACCACGAGGGAAGTCAGGTCGGGCTCCATGGGGAGGAAACGGACCATGTCGGGGTCCGGGTCGGGGCCGGCGATGTAGACGGGCCGGCTGCCGCGGGGGATCTGCAGCACCGTCCTCCACCGCAGGCCAGGGTCGTACTCGAAGTTCGGGTCGTAGACGGCAAACACGTCGCAATCCTCGAAGCGCCACCCGCGGTAGACCAGGAACGCGTGCCCCGCGTCCAGCATCGTGTAGGTCCCGATGCGGGCGAAGATCTTCAGGACCCGGCTCTTCAGACGGAACCCGCCGAGCACCGGGAGTCGGCCCCCCCTGAGCTGGGAGAAGAGGTTCGCGGATACCGCCTCGCCGGTCTGGGGTGACAGCACCGCCCGGATCGTCTGGGTGACCACCTGGGGGTCGAGGTTCTCGTAGTGCAGCGCGGACATGACGGCCATGACCGGCTCCGGGTGGTTCTCCGAGAGCGCACGGAGGCTTGCCTGCGCCAGGTCGAGCTTCTTCCGGCGGGCGAGGTGTCGTGCGAGCGATTCCGCACTCGGCACGTCGTCCCCCGTGCGGATGCCGAATCGGACGTGTTCGAAGAACACCTTGACGGCCATGGCGATGCCCACACACGTGCCCCGGGTGAGCCGGGAGAAGAGGGAACGCTCGAAGTTGGAGAAGGACGGGGTGTCGGAGAACGGGTCGAAGCCCGTGTACGCTGAGGCCAGGAGCCGGTGCCCGGGCCTGGCGTCCGTGCCGACCGAGAGGTGTGCCTGCACCCCGCCGGCCCACACCTGGATGCTTGCCCAGTCGGCCGGGTCCTCGTGCGCAGCCGCCTGGTCGAACCTCATGTAGAGCAGCACGGTCCCGGAGCCGTCGTAGATCCGGCTCCCGTCCTGGAAGACGAGCTCATCCGGGAGCACCACCCGAAAGAGGCCCGGGTAGGAGACCTCCACGACGATGTCGTCGACCATCTCCTGCGTCCCGATGCTGACGCGGTCCGGGAAGAGCGTCAAACTGCCCAGCCAGGTGTCCACCGTCAGCTCTCCCGCAGTGTGGAAGCGGGCCCGCACCACCGGGTCGCCGATTCGACCACCCGCCACGTTTGCGGAAAAGACCGTCCAGACATACGCGGCCGAAGGGGCCAGAATGCCGTACGGCACGGTTGCCTCCGGGCTCCGGACCACCTGCTCGAACAGAACGTCGCCGCGGCCGTCGCTCAGCACGAAGCGCCAGGCCGGAGAACCGTCATCGACCCACGTGAACCGCTCCGTCCGGCGCTGGACCAGGGCATCGTCCGCCGGCCCGACCATGGGGAGCACCCGTTCATCCGGCGCCTTGTAGAAGAAGACATAGACCAGGAAGCCTCCGGCAGCCATGCCGAGAAGCACTCCGACCAGCAGAACCCACCTCACCCGGCGCCAAAGGCGGGTGGCAAGGTTCGGGGCTGACTCCTCGTGGCTCATGCCGAGCAACCGTCCACACCGGGTCTCGTCAACCGTCGATCGTCGGCGACGGTCGATGGTCGACCAGGTTCCGTCCGTTGTTCTCCCATCATCCTTCCCTGGCCCCCGGACCCCGTCTCCTACCTGGTCCTTGCCAGCCGCGACTCCATCTCGGCCAGCGTGGCAAGGTTCTCGTCCGCTATGGACTGGCGCTCGTCGAACCAGGCTGCCCGACGCAGGGCCTCGAGCGAGACGACTTGCGTCTTGGCTGCCATCCAGGCGACACAGGCCAGCACGATCTGGGTCTTCTTCTTCTGGATGTTCACCGCGTCCGCCGCGATCGGCTCGACCCGGGCCGGCGTGTCCAGCGGGAGCAGCTCCTCCAGGGCATACACCACCGACGTCGGCGGCAGCCCCCTGAGCCGCTCACGGATCACGTCCCGCCCCTCCTCGGACGTGATGAGCACGATGTCCGGGGCATCTACCGTGAGCTCGTTGACAGGGTCGGGCTGGAAGACCATTTCCGCCGTGGAGTGACCGGTCATGACCGTCACGGGGTAGTCGTCACGCTGCGTCACGTACAGGTCGGATAGCACTCCTGCACGGCCCAGGATCATGGCCGTGGAACGGACCTTCTGGCCGGCGCGACCCGCGATGAGGACGCTCTGTCTCGGGTACACGGGACGGGGAAACTCCGCCGCAAGCTCAGTCCCCTCGGAGAGCGGTTTGCCCTGGAGCGCCTCCAGAGAGTGCCGATACTGCTCCACGTACCCTTTCCGGTCCCGCCGGACCACGATGCCCGTCGACAGGTTGCGCTCCCTGAGCTGCTCCTCCAGGACGGAACGGCTCACCTTGTTGCGCTTGGCGAAGTACGCGGTGCACATCTCCCAGATGTCGAGCGCAGCGAAGCCGGGCGAGCGGATCGCTTCGGCGATGAGATCGGGGAGCCTGGGGTCGTGGAACATGACCCGGGCAGCGAAATTGCCCTGCGCCACGTCGACCAGTCCGGCGATGTCGAGGGGGTATTCGAAGTTCCCCTCGGTGGTGGTCGCGGTGACGGCCTGGTGCGGCGTGGTGACCGAATGCTGTCCGCCGGTCATGCCGAAGTTGAAGTTGTTGCAAACGAGCACGGTGATGTCGACGTTGCGCCGGGCGGCATGCAGGAAGTGGTGACCGCCGAGCCCGAGCCCGCCGTCTCCGACGAGCACGATCACGGTCAGGTCCGGGTTGCCCAGCTTGAGTCCGGAGGCGTAGGTCACGCTCCGCCCGTGCAGCCCGTGAAACGTGTGCATCCCGAAGTGCTTGTCCGAGATTCCGATGCAGCCGATGTCGGTGACCAGTGCCACCCGGTTCGGTGCGACGCCGACCATGGGCAGTGCCTTGCCGAGCGCGTCCAGCACCTGGCCGTGCGAGCAGCCGGGGCAGAACGGGTACGGCATCGAATCCGCAAGCAGGTAGTCGTTCACGTCGTAGCTCATGTTTCAGCTCCTTTCCGCCTTCCCGCCCGGGGTTGCGATCCGGGGCACAGGCGTCGCTGCTCAACCAATTGCCCCCCCGAGCCTGCCGGTCCGGATGATCTCGCCCGGCGTGAGCACTTCCCCGTCCACCCGGTTGACGCCAATCACCTCGAGCCCGGGCAGGACACGCTCGATCTCTCGGCGATAGAGCCCCACGTTCATCTCGGGAACGACGATCCGGCTCATCCCCTCGGCGGCATTCCGGATGGCCTGCTCGGGCACCGGCCACACCGAGTACACGGTCAGGATCGAGACCTTGCCGCCGTCGGACCGGACCCTGTCCACCGCGGCCCGAGCCGAGCGGGCGCTCACGCCGGAAGCCACGACGAGCGTAAGAGCCCCGTCCTGATGGTCCCTGTCCACCAGCACCAGCTCGTCCTGGCAGGCCAGGATCTTCTGCTGGAGATGTCTGAACGTCCGGTCCACCTTGGCCGGCTTCTTGGTCAGGTTGCCCTTCTCGTCGTGCATCGACGTGGTGAACCGGACCTGGTGCTCGGCCCCGACGGGCAGGAACTCGGGCACGTCGCCCAGCTCGTCGAAGCGGTACGGCAGGTACGGGGCGCCGCCGGCATACGCCTTCCGGGGCTCGACCTCGACCTTGCGCCAGGCGGAAACATCGACCGTCTCCATGGTCTGGACAAGGTCCTTGGAGGTGTTCAGTATGACCGGAATGCGCAGCTTCTCGGCCAGGCGGAATGCGACGGTGGTCAGCCAGTACGAAGTGGCCACGTCAGTGGGTGAGAGCACGACCATGGGAAGCCCGCCGGAGGTGACCCACTGGACGAACTGCACGTCCCCTTCGGCGCCGGTCGTCGCTCCGCCGGTTGCGGGTCCCAGGCGCTGTACGTTGATGATCACGAGCGGGACCTCGCCCATGATCGCCAGGCCGAGGTTCTCCGAGTACAGGCTGATTCCCGGCCCGCTGGTGGCAGTCAGCGGCCGCCTTCCCGTCATGGATGCCGCAATGCACATCCCGATGGAGGCGATTTCGTCTTCTCCCTGCACCGCCATGCCACCGATCTTGGGCAGCTCCCGCATCATCCTCACGAGCACGCCGCTGGACGGGGTGATCGGGTAGCCGGCAAAGAAGTCGCAGCCGGCATGCAGCGCCCCCCGCACGATGGCCTCGGTTCCGTCGATGTACTCTCTTGCCACGGCCTTCCCTCCCTGTCCGTCGCACGACTCCCCCGGACGGCCCGCTACTATAGTCAAACGGCGGGGAGAAACAAGATCGCGGGAAACGCAAGTCAGATCCTCGCAAGCCCCAGGAACAGTGCGTGCAGCGAGGCGACGAGCACGATGAAGAGCGTGCGGGCCCGCGGGCCGGACAGGCCGGCGAACCGATACCGGATCGAGTCGTGGCGGCAGCTCCGGATGCAATCGCCGCACAGAGTACAGGAGGCCGCTGGACGGCCCCGCTCGAGGTCTTCCGGGGCCAGCGCATCGTAGCGGCAGGCACGGAAACAGAGCGTGCAGCGGGTGCAGGAGGACTCGACGACCAGGCGAAACGGCGAAACCCGGCCGAGCCAGGTTGCCAGCAAGCCGATGGGGCACCAGAACAGGCAGTGAACCATGGCACCGGTGCGGGCGGAGACGAGGACCATGATCGCGATGCCGGCGATGCCGAAGGTGCCGCCGGCGACCGCAGCGAAGGTACCTTCCACCCCGGCCACTCCCATCAGGAACGCCGCAAATAGCACGGCGAGGGCAAATGCGACCTTCCCAAGCCGGACCCAGCGGGGCAGCGCCCGGGGGACCTTCACCCGTGATGCCGCGACATCGTCCCACGCGCCGAGGTAGCAGAGGTGGCTGCACCAGGCCGGCCCCACGAGGATGACCGTTGTGAGGAACAGCCCCAGCATGAAGAAACCGCCCCCCCGATAGGCAGGCCCCGCTGCAATGAGCGCAGGGACCGGCAGATGCAGCTTCCCGGTCATCAGGCACTTCTCGATGCCGGCCAGCCCCAGCAGGAGCTGGCCGTAGAACACGGCGGAGAACAGGCGCCACGTCCACCGTCTCCACTTCGGCTGCCGGGTCGGGTCGAGCATGGCCCGGCAGACCAGGGCGGCGTAGACGGAAAGCAGCACGACCTCGGCCCAGCCAGAGCCCGGGATGAACCGCTCGGCCAGGAGCATGGGGGGGGAGACCTTCCACTGGACGACGGACAGCAACCCCCCGGTGAGGAGGGCAGCAACCAGCGGGGGGATGCGGCCGATGGGAAGCATGGGATTCAAGGACCTAAGGTCCTATTCGTCCTATGTCTCTTCCCGCCGCCCCCGCAGCACCAGCAGGGAAAGCAGGCCCGCCAGCAGCATCAGCCCGGCCATGTTGCCCGTGCCGTTGGCCGTGCAGCCGCCGCTCTTGCCACCACCGCTGCTGCTGCCGCCGCCGCCCGTGTCCTCGTCCTTGCCCGGCTCGATCACATCCCCTTCGCCGCCGAGGTCGCCGGCGGGCGGGGCGATACACATGTTCGCCTGGCACTCCAGCCCGGCCGGGCACGTGCCGCAAAGACCGCCACAGCCGTCATCGCCGCACTGCTTGCCCACGCAGTCGGGCACGCAAGGCTGCACGCACTGGCCCGCAGCATTGCATTCCGTGCCCGCAGCGCACGTGCCGCAGCTTCCGGCGCAGCCGTCGTCACCGCAGGCCTTGCCGATGCAGTTCGCTACGCAGGGCTGCACGCACTGGCCAACGGCATTGCAGTCAAGGCCGGCAGCGCAGGTACCGCAGGAGCCGCCGCAATCGTCGTTGCCGCAGACCTTGCCCGTGCAGTCCGGCGTACAGCCGCCCACACACTGGCCGACCTTGCAGACCTGGCCGGCGGGGCAGGTGCCGCACGAGCCGCCGCAACCGTCGTCGCCACAGGTCTTGCCGGTGCAGTTGGGCTGGCAACCGACGCACTGGCCGTTCTGGCAGGTCTGGCCGGCCGGACAGGAGCCGCAGAGGCCGCCGCAGCCGTCATCGCCGCAGGCTTTTCCGGTGCAGCTCGGCTGGCAGCCGACGCACTGGCCGTTCTGGCATGCCTGACCCTGGGGGCAGGTACCGCACTGGCCGCCGCAGCCGTCGCCACCGCAGGCCTTTCCCGTACAATTCGGGGTGCACGTTCCGGTGCACGGCATGGGGTTCTTGCCGGACGGGTCGGCCGTTCCCTGGGTGCTGCAATCGTAGAACTTGCCCTGGGACTGCCATCCGCACTTGGGGGCCTGCGTGCAGTCGAACTGCTTGAGCTGGCCGTTTTCGCAGAACTTGAGGGTCTCGCCTTCGCAGCAGCCCTCGTAGGTGATGCTCCCGCAACCGGCCGGACCGTCCACGCACGCGCCGTTCTGGCAGGTCTTGCCCGCGGGGCAGTTGCCGCAGGTACCGCCGCAGCCGTCGCTGCCGCACGCCTTGCCCGTGCAATTCGGCGTGCAGGGACCGCCGCCGCAGGCGATCGGGTTGCTGCCCGACGGGTCTTCGGCTCCGTTGGTGCCGCAGTCGTAGTACTTGCCCTGAGCGTTCCAGCCGCAGGTGGGATTCTGACCGCAGTCGATGCAGAAGAGCTGGTCCTGGTCGCAGTAGAGCAGGCGCCCCTCGGAATCGCAGCACCCTTCGTAATTCAGCCCCTGGCAGTCGTTGCCGCTGGGCTGGTTGGGCCCCATGCACTCGTCGACGATGGGACCGCCGCCGCCGTCCACGCACTGGCCGTTCTTGCAACCCTTGCCGGCCGGGCACGTACCGCAGGAGCCGCCACAGCCGTCGCTGCCGCACGCCTTGCCCGCACAGTTCGGAGTGCAGGGGCCGCACCCCTTGAGGCTCGGGCACTGCTCGCACACGTCGTCGCAGCAGTCGCCGTATTCGAAGCACGCATCGTCGCAGTAGCACTTGCCCGACTGGGCGCCGCACTTCCCGGCACAGCTGTCGCCCACCACGGTCTCCCCGGGATAGCAGTCCCACGCACCGTTGCACGCGAAGGCCGGAGCGGCCTCGATCGGGGACATGGCCCCGACGCCGATGGTCATGGTCACACAGTGCTGCGCACCACCCCACGTGATCACCTCGTCCGAGAGAATGCCGATGTGGTTCCAGGTCGGCATTGCGGCCTTCCAGACGTTCATGGCCTCGGCCTCGAGGTCCTTGTTGATCGAGTAGACCGGAATCAGGTTCGAGTTGTTGACGAAGAGAGAGTTGGTGTAGGTCCGCCACACGCCGTCCTTCTGGTTGGGCATCGGGATGCGGTGGACCTTGTAGCCGAGCTGCTCGAGGTAGCCGGCGTTCTTGTCGAGAGTCTGGATGGTCTTGGCCGAGCAGTAGGTGGACGAGCACTTGCCCATGACCCAGGTCTTGTCGTCGCAGAGCTTGGAGTACATGTCGATGTGGGTGGTGCCGTCCTCCAGGGGCTCGGTGTAGTACGTCTTCGTGCAGCCGACGTACTCCTTCATGTACTTCTCAACCGCGGCCTGGCTGACAGGATTGAACCAGAGCAGGCCCTGGCTTGCGAAACAGATGCCCTTGGTGTCGTTCATCAGGTTGCCCCCCTCGTAGTCGAGCGGGGCCCGATAGACGGACACGTTCCACAGGTTGGCGAGCTTGGTCGGGATCGCGTCGTCATAGATCCGGTTGGGGTAGTAGCGCAGGTCGGTGAGTGCCACCTTGCCGTTCGACACGAGCGGGATCGGGCCATAGTCGCGCATCCAGATCGAGTCGTTGTCCATGGTGAAGAAGCTCACCTTGGAGTCGATCTTGGCCTGGCTCATGCCCGCGTTCTTGAGCGCCGTGACGAAGGAGTTCGCGGCGGAGTTGTTCTCGACGACCACGCCGATCTCGACGACATCGGCAGCGTACTTGACGGTCTCGACTATGGTCTTGGTGACGCCGGCGGAGAGACCGGTGCCGGTGTAGGTGACCAGCATGATGGAGGCCGGCTCGTACTCGGCCACGGGGCGGAACGGCACGCCGGGCGGATTGGTGATGCCGTAGGTGTTGGGGTTGGCATCCTTGTAGTCCGAGTATTGGTCGGCCTTTCCCAGAAGCTTCTCGTCATCGGTGCGCCAGGCGGGGAGCATCGGCTTGACCTTGGCGATTCCGGCCTTTTCGGTTCCTGCCGGGATCGGTGCGAGCGGTGCCTGCTGCTCGTCGCACGCTGCCAGGACGGTGACGCAACACAATGCCAACATCCAGCGTTTCATCGGTTCTGCTCCTTTGGTCAGAAGGACCGGCGCTCCGGTCCCACGTTGAACAACCAGCGAAGGATACGCCTCGCGCAGTTCAAGTCAATGGGGAAGGGATCAATCGTGCACCGGGATCTCGAGCGACACCGTGCCTCCGAAATAGAAGAGCCTGTTCCCGCTGTCGCCGGGAAGCCACACACCAAAGGGGGATACCCGGACCACGACGTCCCCTGCCGGGACGAAGAACGAGGTGTGGAGATAGGGGGCAGGCCAGGGCAGGGACAGTCCGGTCCGCATGACGCCGAAGGTGCTGAGCTTCCATCCGCCGCCGATCCGCACCGGAGCGGCCAGAAGCGGGACGTCACCCAGGAGATAGGAGGCTTCGAAGAACCCCTTTCGCTCCGGTCCGAGCCGCACGTAGGCGCCGGGAAGCAGGTCGTACCCGTCCCGATTCGAGTGGCGAAGGATGTTGGCTCCGGAGCGGGCCTCGAACCATTCGTGGTCCACCGCGACGTAGGGCAGGACTCCCCAGAACGTGTACGGGGCAGGTTCTTCCTCCCTGTAAAGCATCCAGGGGATGTCCTGGGTTGCGTTTCCTTCCGCAGGCCCGCTCTTCCTTCGGACGGAGGCGTAGTAGCCCTGCACACCGGCCCCTACGGAATGGTCCTTCCAGTAGTAGTACCGGTATCGCACCCCAAGGTTGCCGCCCACGAGGGAATCCCGGTACGACTCGTCGCAGTTCTCGTGCTCCCACTCCCCGCCGCCTCCCGAGACGTCGAACGCCAGCGAACCGGTCCCGTCTTCGCCGACGGGCATCGTGGCGGGGAGCCCCAGCACGAGCCCGGCGAGTACCGCTCCGACCGCGACGTTCGAGTCCAGGAGCCGCCTCGTGAACCCCGTTCCCTTCCGACTATGGGCCCACGCAGCGAGCCGCGCACTGGACCATTCCACGAGGTGGGCGACCAGCGGAGCGACCGCGACGGTCAGAGCAGCCCTCTCGAGCGGAGTGAGCCAGAACGCCGCAGTCACTGCCCCCGAGACAACGAGGAGAAGCGCCACGGCACCGCTCCGGGTCCCGAACGCACACGGGAGATCGCCGGTTGCCGGAGCATTCCCGACCTCCGGACGTCCGCTCGAGGGCTCGCCACGAGCCCCCCCCGGGGAGAAGCCGGAAAAATCCTGTGCCTGTTTCCTTCTTCCACCGCGCTCGCATGCGACCGCGAGCACGGCCAGGAAGACCCCGAACAGGGCGATACCCCATTGCACCGTCTTCATGCCCCAGAGCATGTCGCCGCCGTGCCGGCAGACCTCCTGGCAGAAACGCAGAACGCAATACGCCGCGACCATCACGAGGAACGATGTGCCGGGGTTGGCAAAACGGCGCCGCCGGTGCAGCCGAGCCACCACCAGGCCGATGAGGAGCAGGCCGGCCACTTCGTAGAGCTGAGCCGGATGTACGGGCAGCGAACGACCGGCGGACCCCGGGAGCACGCCCGCTGCCACCTGCACCTGGAACGCAGGCGAACCCTGAGGATAGGTAATGCTCCACGGAAGGGCGGAGACGGTCCCGTGACAGCAGCCCGAAAGAAGACACCCGAGCCGCCCCAGGGCCACGGCGAACGGCAGCACCAGCGCCCATGCCTCGGCCTCACGGCTCGGACGGCGGAGAATCCACCTCAGGACGACTACGACCAGCACGGCCCCCAGCGTCCCGCCGAGCAGGCTCTTGCCCGTTGCGTGCGGCAGCGCACCGCTGGCCACCTGGCCGATCCAGTCCCCGGAGAGCACGCGCCACAGCTTCCCGAAGACCATCCACCCGAGCAACGCTCCGGCCAGCAGGAGCGACCAGGCCCCCTTCTCCTGGTTCCAGAGGCGTCCGAGCAGGTACACCCCGGCGACGGCCACGGCAGCGGCCAGGAGGAAGAAGACCCCGAACACCGATGGCCAGGACGAAGCTGTGTCGATGCTGAGCCACTCCATGCCCGTTCCTTCCGGCTGTGCGCGGTGCGCCGGCAGTTGTACGCAGTGAGTATACTCGCCCCCCCTCGGCCGATGCAACAGTCACCCTCGTCTCCGAGAGCCACATCCCTGAGCCCCAGGGTTGCCGTGGCCGTGGGAAGGGGCTATATCTTGTAGCAAGTGGGGGATTGGCATGCTCGACATGATTGCGAATCTTCATCCGGCTCTCCAGGCGTTGCTGGCCGGGCTGTTCACGTGGGGAGTCACCGCGCTGGGCGCGGCCGGGGTCTTCGTGGCCCGCAGCGTGAGCCGGAAGCTGCTGGACGGAATGCTGGGGTTTGCCGGCGGGGTGATGGTGGCAGCCAGCTTCTGGTCGCTGCTGGCCCCGGGAATCGAGATGGCGGAGGGGGCTGGCGGAGCGGTCCCTGCCTGGCTGCAGGCGGCGCTCGGGTTCCTGGGAGGTGGCGCGTTCCTCTGGGGCCTGGACCGGCTTCTTCCGCACCTGCACGCCCGGGAGCCAAGCACGGCCGCCGAGGGAATCCGCACCCCTTGGCAGCGGACGACGCTGCTGGTCATGGCCATCACGCTGCACAACATCCCGGAGGGGCTCGCGGTCGGCGTCGCGTTCGGTGCCGCGGCCGCAGGGTTGCCTTCCGCGACCGTGGCCTCCGCGGTGGCACTAGCTGTGGGTATCGGCCTGCAGAACTTCCCCGAGGGGCTCGCTGTCTCCGTGCCGCTTCGCCGCGAGGGGCTGTCCCGCAGCCGGAGCTTCCTGTTGGGCCAGGCGTCCGGCATCGTCGAGCCGATTGCAGCGGTGCTCGGTGCGCTGGCCGTCATGCAGATGCAGACCCTCCTGCCCTATGCGCTGGCGTTTGCTGCCGGTGCGATGATCTTCGTCGTGGTGGAGGAGCTCATTCCGACCGCCCGGGAGGAGGGGCATTCCGATCTTGCCACCCTGGGCTTCATGGTCGGCTTTGCCGTGATGATGGTGCTGGACGTGGCTCTCGGTTAGGCGCCGACGAGCGGAACGGCCACAGGAGGTGCGACGAGGCGGACCGGAGGGCGATTTCAGCTCTCCAGCTTCAACCCCAGATCCAGGAGCTGGCGGGAATCGACCTCGGACGGTGACCCGGTCATCAGGCACGTTCCGGAAGTGGTCTTGGGGAACGCGATCACGTCCCGGATGGACGAGGCCCCGGTGAGCATCATCACGACACGGTCCATGCCGAGTGCCAATCCGCCGTGCGGCGGCGCACCGTACGTGAACGCCTCGAGCAGGAAGCCGAACTTGGCCTTGGCCTCTTCCGGGCTGATCTGCATGGCATCGAAGATCCGCTGCTGGAGGTCGGGCGTCGAGATACGGATCGACCCGCCGCCCAGCTCGACGCCGTTGAGCACGATGTCGTAGGCCCGCGCCTTAACGGAGCCGGGGTCGATCTCGAGCCGGGCAAGATCCTGGGGCTTGGGCTGGGTGAATGGGTGGTGCATGGCCACGAAACGGCCGGCCTCCTCGTCCAGCTCGAACATCGGGAAGTCCGTGACCCAGCAGAACGCGAAGTTCTTCGCCCGGTCCGGGTAGACCTCCGGTCCGAGCTTCATGCGAAGCTGGCCCAGTGCGAGGAGCACGGTCTTCCCGTGCCCCCCCACGAACAGGAGCAGGTCGCCGTTCTTGGCATCCATCGCCTCCACCAGGCTGCGCTGCTGGTCCGCGTCCAGGAACTTGGCCGCCGGCCCGGAAACGCCGTCTTCCAGCACCTTGAGCCAGACCAGCCCCTTGGCGCCGTATCCCTGCACGAATGCGGTCAGCGCATCGATCTCCTTGCGGGACTTCTCCGAGGCCTTCGAGACCCGAATGCCCCGTGTCGTTCCCCCGGATGCCAGGATCGCCTTGAACACGGAGAACTCGGTCTGTGCGAAGATGGTCCCCACGTCGGTGATCGGCATGCCGAAGCGCAGGTCGGGGGCATCCCGACCGTAGAGGTTCATCGCGGTATCGTACGTGATGCGGGGGATGGGCCGCACGAGCGTCTGGCCGGTCACCTCCTCGACAATATCGGCCATGAGCCCTTCGACCAGGTCCATGACGTCGTCCTCGTTGACGAACGACATCTCGATGTCCACCTGGGTGAACTCGGGCTGGCGATCGGCACGCAGGTCCTCGTCCCGGTAACAACGCGCAATCTGGAAGTAGCGGTCGAACCCCGCAACCATGAAGATCTGCTTGAAGAGCTGCGGCGACTGCGGGAGCGCGTAGAAGCTGCCCTTCTGGAGCCGGGACGGCACGAGGAAGTCGCGTGCGCCCTCGGGCGTGCTCTTGATGAATGTGGGGGTCTCGAGCTCGAGGAACCCCCTCCCGTCCAGGTGGCGCCGCGTGACCCGGGCCACGACGGCCCGCTTGATCAGCCGGTCCTGGAGGATCGGCCGGCGCAGGTCGAGGTAGCGGTACTTGAGGCGCAGCTCCTCGCTGGCATCGACGTCATCACGGATGACGAACGGCGGCGTGGCTGCCTGGTTGAGCACCTGGACCCGATCCACGACGACCTCGATCTCGCCGGTGGCCATGTCCTTGTTGACGTTGCCCCCGCGGCTGACGACCTCCCCTTCGACAGCGACGACCCACTCCTGCCGCAGAGTGGCCCCGACCGAATGTGCCTCGCTCCCCCGGTCGAACCGAAGCTGCGTCTGACCGCTCCGGTCCCGGAGCAGCACGAAGAGCTGCGCCCCGAGGTCCCGAGCGCCATGCACCCAGCCCATGAGCACCACCCGGGTTCCGGCATCCTTGCCGCGAAGCTCGCCGCACCGGTGCGTCCTGCGGATCTGCTCGACGAAATCCATGGATTCCCCCTCCGAATCAAGTCGGCGGGAACGTAGCTCAAAGTCCGGGGGAATGCAAGGTGCCGAACTACTTGACTCGGATCTTCCAGGAGTTGATCTTGCCCACATCCTGGGCAAAGGTGTCGACCACGGTGAACGTCCAGTCCCCGGTCAGCTTGATGCCGTTGAAGTCCTTCACGTCGTAGGTCTTCTTGATGTCATCCGAAGAGGAGCCCTCGTCGAACTTCTTGAGCACGGCTTCCTTCCCGTTGGGACCGGTGAGCGTGAGGCGGAGGTCGCCGATGTAGGTGTGCGTGATGTCCACGTCCACCTCCATCTTGCCGATCTCGGTCGCTGCGTCGATCCGGATCACGCTGACGGCCGGAGCCCCCGGGGCGCCGTTGTCCGTTCCGTCCGGTATGTCGACGGGGGTATCGGTGCTGGCAAATTCGCCGGTGGCGGGGACTTCGGGGTTCTGCGCGTCGGCGAGGAGGTGGGGGAGGATCTCCTTGACCAGCACGTCATAGTCGACAAAGGGGTTTTCGTAGTCGCGGCCGCCGTCGGTGCTGTTTGCCGTGGGCTGCCACATGGGTTCGGGGTGTGCGTGTGCGTAGTCCCAGGTGGCGCCGTGGTTCCACTTGCCGTCCCCGAGGATGCGCGCATCCTGGTTGTCCATCGGCTTGTCGAGCCAGAGCACGTAGCTCAGGGTACGGATGTCCACGTGGTCTTCCAGGTTGCCGTGGACCCACGAGCCGCTGTTGAAGTTGTCGTAGGTCATCTTGTCGAACTCGTACTTCGTCGTGATCGCGTCGTGCGCCACGCCGTCCGACATCCAGTGGATGGTGGTGGAGCAGAGGACGGGGTAGATGCTCTTCTGGCCGAGCTTCTCCACCTTGGGGGAGCCGTTTTACCAGCTGCCGTAGTTGGTGAGGGTCACGTCGACCTTCTCGGCCACGGCCTTCCCGTCCTGGCCGATTTCGTACTGTGGCTCGCACTTGGCCCAGTAGGCCTTGACCGGCTGGTTCCACACTTCCTGGCCTGTGAATTCGTCGATGACGAAGGACTTGTCCCGGTTTCCGACCTGGTCCGCGAAGAAGATGTGGAACGCTGCCGGCGTGACGTCGTTGTAGTCGATCTTCTCGCGGGCCTCGGCATCGTCGTGTTGCTCGTTGCGGCTTCCGAAGAAGGAGGAATTGCACTCCATCCAGGACTCGGTGAGGAGTCCCTTGGCGTCGCCGGGGTTGAAGGGAACCCCCTTGAGCGTCGCTTCCTTGGCGGCCTCCGGCTCGACGCATGCGGCAGCGGCCCAGGCATTGCAGTGGCCCCACCAGTACTGGACGCCGAACTGCCCGTTTCCGTGGTTGATGACCTCCCACTCGTACGCGGTATCGACGGTCAGCTCGATCTTGCCGAGCTCGGCCTGCTTCTCCTCGATCTTCTTGCCGAGGTCGACGTACTTCTTGCCCTCCTCGGTATCCTGCCACTTGAAGGACGGGTCGTTCTGCTTCTCCTCGATCAGGCGGTTGAGCTTGTAGACCAACCCTCGGCGCTCCTCGATCCACTGGTCCACGTCGCTCTCGACGGTCTTCTTCTTGTCGAGGTAGCCCTTGAGAGCAGCGAAGTCGATCTTGTCGTAGCGCCCGAGGTACTTGTCGAGCTTCTCCACAGGCGACATGTACTTGAGCTTGGCCTCGTCGGTGATCGGCTCATAGTCCTTCACCGCGTAGCTGCCGTTGAAGCGGGCGGCGACGCCGTCCTTCTTGTAGGACCACCACTGGCCGACCCAGACGGTCTTGGAAACGGCTGCCTTCTCGGGCAGCTTGTTGAAGCGGTACTCGCCGTAACGCTTGTTGTAGTCCTCGTAGGCAGCGAGTGCCTGGAGGGAGAACAGCAACGTGACGATTCCTGCAAGGAAAGCAAGCTTCTTCATGGTGACCTCCTAGCGCTCTGCAAGGGTCTGGCCGACGAGCAGGCCGTAGCCGGTCTGGCAGTCGACGAAGAACGGCCAGAGCGCGCCGGCAGCCCAGTAGACCACGTCACCGTTGGCGAACTGGAACTTGCGGTAGGTGGCCTGCCGCCATCCGGGGACCATGGCATCGGCAGCGGCTTCGAGCTCGAAGGTCATGGACGGAGCCGCGGAATCCAGGCCCTGCGTCAGCACGCGCGGGACGTTGTGAGGGAACAGGCCGGCACCGGAATCGAGCCCGGAGAGGGACGACTCGCTGTCCACCTCGATGTACTTGCCGTTCGGGTACTCCTGGTTGTAGAAGGTCTCCCACATCGGGCGCAGCAGGTCATCCAGCGCGAACTCGAGTGCGTACTCGTGACGGTCGAGCCGCTCCTGCGAGAAGAGGTCGGCCCTGGCTGCCGGCGCCTGGGTGACGCGGATGACGGCCACCTCGCGCTGCACGTTGTCGATTACCTGCTTGTCGACCTGGCCGACGGCATAGCCGAACAGGTAGACGGGGGAGAGGCTGACCTGCCGCTCTTCCTGAATGGCGGGCAGCTCGCCCGGGTCGTCGGGAAGCTGATCCGCATGCAACGTCTCGCGGGCCATGTCGTGCCGCACCTTGAACTGCCATGCCACCTGCCAGGTATCACCAGTGACGTAGAAGCGCAGCCCCATGTCGGCCTGCTCGAACGCGCTGCCGCCGTGAGGGTCGCAATCCGGGCAATCTCCCTTGCCCACCTTCTTTCCCGGGTCCTGAGCCTTCTCCCCGTCCGAGGCGCTGCAGGCCGCAAAGGCCAGCGCCGCGACGAGAAGGACCAATCGTGATAGCCTCATGCCTTACCTCCATTCCTGGTCGACTATGCCCAACTCCTCTCCACGAGAACGGCCGGCATTATAACGGGCCAAGAGAGGAAAGCAAGGAAGATCGGATTGGCGGGTGCGCGCGGTCGATTTACCACTGGCGAGACCGGAGCGAGTATGCTACTTTCCTCATGCCAACAACGGGTGGGCGCAAATGGATGCGAAGCTCTATGCAAAGATTCTGGCCCTGGTTCCGCTGCTGAAGTCCCTCTCGCCGGACGAGGTGAACGAGATCATGGCGATCTCCAAGCTCCTGAAGGTCCGCAAGGGGGTCAAAGTGGTGGAAGAGGGGGAAGCGGGCGAGGCCATGTACATCCTGGTGGAGGGGTCGGCCCAGGTCACCAAGAAGCTGCCCAACGGCGAGAGCACGCCGCTTGCGGAGCTCAAGGCCCCCACGGTATTCGGAGAGATGGCGCTGATCGACCGCGAGCCGCGCAGTGCCTCGGTGACGACGCTAACCGATACCGTGCTCTTCCAGGTCGACATGCAGGCGTTCAACGACCTGCGGGCCCGGTACCGGCCGGCCGCGTTCAAGGTGCTGAGGGGAATCGCTCCCACCATCTGCTCGCGGTTGCGCCACCTCAACGACCGGATCGGCGAGTTCTTCAAGAACCCGGAGTCGAACCTGGCCGAGCTCGAGCAGCAGTTCCTGAACCGGCAGATGGGCATGCCGGCAAAGCGTCGCTAGGAGGACGAACATGCGCGAAGATTCTCTGCCCTAC
>VGRX01000030.1 GCA_016875215.1 Deltaproteobacteria bacterium | reverse complement strand
GGGAGCGGAGGGCACGGCTCCCGTACAGTTCCCGGCATCTCCCGCCGCTGCAGTCGAACACCTTGGCAGCGTATCCGTCCCCCATGTTGTCCGCACTGACCGCGACCGCCTCCGGAAAGCCGGACGTCGCATACGCAGAGTAGCCGTGTGCAGTGTGGTGATCCACGAACCGCACCTTGCGGCCATGGCGCGCTCGGAACGCGGTCGAGCTCACCCCCCGCGTCGCAGCCCGGAGGAGCCGGCTCGACGGAATCGCGTGCTGGAACGAAAGGTACGCCTTCTGAGCCGGGCCGAAGAAGTCGTGCTCGCCCCCGGGCAGAAGCCCCGGAAGCCGCGCCAGGAAATGGTGCGGATTGCCCGCAATCACCACGTCGGCCTCCTCCAGCCCGATGCCGAAAGCCCTCTTCACGTGCTCCAGGCAACGGTGCGGGAAACCGTGTTGGAACTTGCTTCTCGTGAATCGCTCCTCAGCAGCAGCGAACAGCACCTCGTCGCCCGAAAAAAGGGCGAGGCTCGAGTTCGAATCCTCGTGGACCGAGAGGAGCTTCACCTACTCCTCCAGAGCGCGGGTCCGCTTGCGGAAACGGGCGGCCAACACCGCAGCGCAACCGACGTTGCAGAGCGATGCAACCACCAGCAGCAACGTCTCGGACAGATGGGTCGACAACAGCATGGACAGGCCAAATGTCATCACCGGCAGCACGGTCACCACCAGCGCAAGTCCCACCGACATCCGGACCGCCTGGCGGTGCTGCGGGTAGAGCACCTTCCCCAGCAACCAGGCCGGCAGCAGGAATGCGTAGAACAGAGCAAACAGGTACCACGCGTACAGCAGCAGATTCATGGTTCCCCCCCCCTTCCCGCCTTGGTACCACGCACGCCTGCATCAAGCAAGGCCGTCGTTGGCCCCCTTGCCGCCGCAGCCGTAGCCCCGGCCGTCGCCGGACGGCACACCGGCTCCCGCCGTTCACGAGCCGAGGATGTGCCTCATTGCCAGGTAGGAGGTGTAGGCCAGGGACTTTGCGGTCCCCGGGCTCGACAGCGCAATCCGGGCCAGCCGAAGCGCCTTCTCGGGCCGCAGGTAGAAGCCGCGGATTATCTCCTTGTGTCGCTTCATCACCTGCTCCCGGCTAAGCTGCCGGTGCCGGATCACCGGCGTTCGCAGGAAGCGGTACTCGTCCCAGTCGGTCGTGGTCAGGAGCCCGTTGTCCCGGCAGTAGTCGAAGATCGGCGTGCCGGGGTAGGGGGTGCAGTAGCTGAGCTGGAGGAAGTCCGGGTCGATGAGGAGCACCTCATCCCGGGTCATGTCGATGTCCTGAGAAGTCTCCTCCGGCGTGTTGATCATGGCAAAGCCGAGCGTGACCAGGCCAACCTTGCGGGCCGCAGCGAACGCTTCCCGGATCTGATCCAGCCGAGCGCCTTTGCCGAGCATCTCCAGTACGGCGGGGGAACCGCTCTCGATCCCGAATTCGACCCGCGTCAGGCCGGCCTGCTTCATCATCGAGAGCAGAGGGTAGTCCACCATGTCGGGCCGGGTCAGGCACGACCAGGTCACGTCTCCCGCAAGGCCGGACGCCATCAGCGCCTGGCACAGCGATTCGACCCAGGTGCGGGAGGTGGTGAACGTATCGTCGAGGAACGAGAAGTGGCGCACCCGGTACCGGGCCGAGACGTCGGTCATCTCGGCAACGACGTTCTGCGGCGACCGCCGCCTCACCGAGCGTCCCGCCAGCCGGGGAACATTGCAGTAGCGGCAGCCGGCCGGGCAGCCCCGCATGGCCACCATGCAGGTGGTGGGCCAGGCATCGATGGTGCGGTAGCGGTGGTTGGGGAGCAGGTCCCGGGCCGGAAACGGCACCCGATCCAGGTCCTGGACCGGCGGGGCCGGAGGGTTCACCTGGATCTCGGGACCCGCACCGCGGTTCTTCCGTCGCTCGGGACGGCGGAAGGCCACGCCGGGAACCCGCAGTGGAAGCTCCCCCTCGGCAAGGTGCGAGACGAGCCGATGTGCGATGCTCTCCCCCTCGCCGATGACCACCACGTCGATTCCCTGGAACTGCTCGAGGGTCTGCTCCGGCAAGGCACTCCCGTGCGGCCCCCCCACCACGACGGGCACAGGCCGGGCAAAGAGCCGGTGCACCATCTGCCCCAGCCGGTCCGCCAGCGTGATCGACGGGGTGGCCGCAGTCGTCCCCACGACATCGGGCTTCAGCTCCAGCAACTCCCGCCCAACGTCCCCCATGCTCCGCCGGACGGCGTTGGCATCGAGCACGCCGACCGTGTGGCCGGCCTCCCGGAGCACTGCCGCCAGGTACGCGAGCCCCATGGGAGGACCCACCGACGTCTGCGCCACGGCAGCCACGTCCTCCTGGAACGGCAGGTTCACGAGCGCAACACGAGCCATGTCACGGCCCCCACCGGAAGATGTCTCCCGAGAGGAGGTCGCGCTTCAGGCGGCCAAGCTGCTCCAGGGCCTTCCGCCGCTCAACCTCGTCCATCCGGAACGTCCGCTCCGCCACCTCGAAGCAGTAGCGGCACCGTACCTCGCACTCCGAAGGTCTGCATTTCCCCTGCACGAAGAAATCGATGAAGCCGTCCAGCGACCGGTTGTCGATCGTCGGAATCGGCCAGCGGAACACGTCCTTGTAGCGAGACAGCCGCCACAGGTTCATCCGGGACGGCTTGAGCATGTACTTCAGCTCGCTCCACCGGCTCCGATTCCGGTACGCCAGGTTGTTGGTCGGATGCGAGAAGAGGTCGAGCAGGTTGCCTTCGTACCGGCCGGCGGTGTATGCCGAGACGATCCGGGCAATCTGCTCCGAGGCCATGGCCCGGCTCACGAGCTTGATCGAATCGATCCCGACCGCGGCATAGTGGTGCTGGTCCTCCGGGCGGATCCACCCGGCCTTGAAGAAGTGTCCGGGATCCTCCAGCCGAAGGGTGGAGCACGACAGGTAGCAGACATCCACCACGAATCCGCCCGACTCGTGCCCCGTCTGGGAGGAGTGGGAGTTGATGTTCCCGTGATGGCGGGTGAACGGGCACCCCCGCAGGCATTCCAGGTTGGCGATGACCTGCAGCTCCCCCTTGAACTGCCGCCGGATCGCGGCAAGCCGCTCGAAGTCACGGTTCACGTCGGTCACCGACAGCGTGATCCGGTCGGCCCCCAGCTTCTGGAAGTACGCGGCCATCTCGGGGGAGTCCACCCCGGTCATCGTGGAGACCGCGACCCGAAGACCCGGGTGCAACGCCCGGGTCAACTCCAGGAGGAACGGGATCGACACAGTGACCACGTCGGCCCCGCAATCCAGGGCGAACGCCAGCGTGTCCTCGATCTGTCGCCTCCCCTGCCGGGTGAACTCCCGGTTGTCCATGCAGGTCGCGTTGAGCAGGTAGTTGAAGGAGATGCCCCGGTCCCGGAACGACCGGATGTGCCGCGCAGCCATGCGCCGGGAGACCCGCGGGAGGATCAGACTGGACCGTCCTCCCCCCAGCGGATCCTCCTGGAGCTTCCCGTACACCTCTCGGACCCGCGTCAGGTCGAGCAGGTCGAGCAGGTCCTCCTGCAGGTTGCTCGGTACGCACAATGGCAGCGGCCCCGCCATTCCGGCCCTTCTTCCGAAGTCGTCTCCCCTGCTCGTCTCACGCTCGCTCATTCGCTCAATCCCGCGAGTTGACATCTGCGTTTTGCCGTTCGCCATGGCGGCTCGGCCCTGGAGTCGGGCCGCCTCAAGCACCGTCCTCGTCGAGTCGGCATGCCCCCGTGTCCAGGTGGATTCCCTTCCGCCTCCAAGCTTCCTGCCACAAGTGCAGGAAGTAGCGCCGATGGAAGTCGCGGACCGGACGGAACCGGGGAACCAGCACGCCCGCGGAAGTCAGAGCGGCGCCGACCGCTGCGTGGTACGCGGCGAAGAACGCCATGCCCAGCGCGTACCGCTTGCGCGAGATGGGCTTGCCCGCGTTCTTCCCCCCACAGCATCCGGCCATGTCATCCCCCGCTTCCGGTTCCGAGTTCCCGAACCACCGCATCCACGACCACCCTCTTCTCCGAGATGTAACGGGCCACCGTCTCCTCGTCGTGTCCCGGGGCCTTGTTGAACAGGATGTAGGGCAGGTAGTACAGCTCCCCCGGGATGCACGACGGCTGGATCCCCAGGTAGCGGTCCAGCAGCGGGATGCCCATGAAGTACCCCTCCCTCCTGAGCTGCGCCCGCTTCTCGTCCCGTCCGATTCCATAGACCGGCACGATGTACTCGATGTCGTAGTCCGCATACAGCCAGTGGATCATCGACACGGACAGGAGCATCTGCTCCACCATCTCGTCCGAGTCCGCGGCCGACCCGTCCGACATGTGGCCGATCCCGTTCTCCCGGCAGTAGACGACCGACCGTGCATGCATCGCCAGCTTGCACCCCATGCACCACATGAACGCTGACCCGAACCGGCGATAGTCCTCGACGATGGTCGACAGGCAGACCCGCTCGAACAGGTCGCGGATGGAGGCTTCGAAGTGGACGAAACGCCCCGGGTACCGCTCGTTCAATTCGCACACGCGACGCCGCGTCCTGCCGAAACCGTAGTGCCCGTATCCGTTGGCAAAGGTGAGCAGGTGGACCTGGTCGAACTCCTCCACCAGCCGGATGGCAGCCACGGTGGAATCCACCCCGCCGGAGAACATCAGAGCCACGGATTTCTTCCGGGTCCCGGCCATGCGCCGCCTTTCCTCTCTTTCCCCTCACAGGCGCCGGAGGGATTCCGGCGCTTGCTCAGATCTTCTTCTCCACGTTCCCGAAGTAGGCCTCCTCGATCTTCTCGTAGAAGTCGATGATCGCCCGGACGTACCTGCGCTTCTCGATGTAGGACCCGGGAAAGAAACTCCGCTTGAACCCGTAGATGATCGTGTCCTTCAGCTCCCGCTGCTTCAGCCCGAACGTGTTCGCAGCCAGGTAGACCTCGTCGGTCACCGTGGTGTTCGACACGGTCCGGTTGTCCGTGCACAGCGTGGTGGACAGGTTGTACTTGCGCATCTTGTGGTACGCGTGCGAATCGAGCGACTTCACCTTCGGGTTCGTCTGCAGGTTGGAGGTCAGGCACACCTCGATGGTGATGCGGCGGTCCGCTATGTACTCGGAGAGCTGCCTCACGTACTTGTGCCGATCCTCGATTGACCGGGCCTTGATCGACCCGACCGAGAACAGGTAGTAGCCGTGGCCGATCCGGTCGGTCTTCAGGTCGGTGATCGCCTGGAAGATCGACTCGGGGCCGTACGCCTCCCCGGCATGCACCGTCTTCTTGAGGAAGTGGCGGTGCGCATAGTCGAACGCCGGCTGGTGATTCTCCGCAGGATAGCCGGCTTCCTCGCCCGCCAGGTCGAATCCGACGATGGGGAGGCTGTCCTCCTCGCGGACCGCAACGGCCGCCCTGGCCAGCTCCAGGGAGGCGAACGAGTAGATCGTCGTCGGGCTGGCGAACCGGTGGACGTCGAAGAGCTGAGCGTAGTACCGGGAGTATTGCGGGTCGAACTTGCGCATGGCGCACGTGATGAGCCCGTACTCGAACGGCGCTGTCTTCCCGGCCAGCACGTCGGCCTGCGTGTTCTGCTCCAGCTTGGCCCGGTTCAGCCCGCGATTGACCGCGAGGAGCACGTCCCTCAGCCCCTGCTTCTCGTTCACGTGGAGCTGAGGTGCGAACCGCACCTCCACGTACCGTACCCCTTCGTCGATGTTGTCCCACGCGAACTCGTACGCTACTCGCTCCAGGTCCTCCGGCTCCTGCATGACCGCAGTCGTGAAGACGAACCCGTAGAGATACTCCTTGAGGCTCTTGTACCGGTCCTTGAAGACCAGCTTGCGCAGCCCCTCCTCGGTGAACGAAGGGAGCTTGATCTTTCGCTTGCGGGCCAGCTCGATGAGAGTCGGGATCCGCACCGAGCCGTCCAGGTGAACGTGGAGATCCGATTTGGGAATCGCCCGGATGAACTCCTTGGGATAGAGCTCCTTGCCTGTTTCGTTCTTCATCGCATCCTCTCCTACCACATGCTGAAGCGGTCGCTGAGATACGGATTCCGCAGCTTCTCCCGTCCGATGCTGGTCTTGCTGCCGTGACCCGGTACCACCACAATGTCGTCCGGGAGCTTCTTGAGCCGCCCGAGCGATTCCCGCATCTTCTCCATGTCCCCCCCGGGAAGGTCGGTCCTGCCGATCGACCCTTCGAACAGGACATCCCCGCTGATGAGCACCGGCTTGTCACAGGCGAACAGGAACGCCGTACAGCCAGGGCTGTGCCCGGGCAGATGCAGGGCCGAGAAATCCAGGCTCCCGAACGTGAACCGGTCTCCCTCGGCCAGATCGTGATCCACCAGCGGCGCATCTTCGATCGGGATTCCGAACATCAGGCACTGCCGGGAAGTGTGCTCGGTCAGCTCCTTGTCCAGCGGATGGAGGTACACCGGCGCCGACAGAGCCTCCTTCACCCGGTTCGTGCCTGCCACGTGGTCCACGTGGCCGTGCGTCAGGAAGATCGCCTTGACCTGGATTCCCGCGGACTTGACGAAGTCCAGGATCCGCGTCGGCTCACCGCCCGTATCGAACAGCACCCCTTCGCCGGTGGCCTCGTCCCAGACTGCCACGCAGTTCGACTGGAACATCGTTACCGGGATCACCCTCAGTTGCATCTCTCCCCCTTCATGGACTCCCCGTCCTGTCTGTCGAGCATTATAGGAACGTGGTACATAGAGTCAATCACGCGCGCACGCCCGACTCTCGTGCGCACTCACCGATCCGATTCCCGCGCACACATCCACGCCCGCCGGCCGAGGGCCTCAGGCTCACAGCCGCGAGTGGCGGACAAAGCCGGAGCAGCTCACCACCTCGATGGGATGACCTGCGGTGCGGATGACGTTGTCGAGCATGAGGTTCATCCCCAGGTTGTCGCTGGCGATGTGTCCCGCGATGATCACGTTGACGTGGTGCTTCTTGGCCTCGTCCCGGTGCTCGTCCGACATGTGCATCTCGACCAGGGTGTTCACCCCGCTTCCAGCCAGGTTCTCCAGCAGCTTCTTGTTGCCCGACGTGCCGCCGGTCATGCTCACCAGCACCTTGCCCGCCTTGCGGTCCTTGTCGCCGAGCAGGAGCCTCGGGCCGGCCCCCTGGAGCGCCCCCTCCTTGTATTCCGGCAGGGCCTGGAGCAGGTCGACGACATCGCCGAGCCGCTTCGGCTTCTCGCTGTCCACCCGCTCCTGCAGGAACCGATGCACGTGGTTGTCCGCCGGCGTGTGCGTGCACATCAGCGGAATGCCAAGCAGCCGTGCGGCATCCGCTGCCCGGGTGTGGTTGCCCGGCATGAGCCTCCGCTCCACCTCCTTGGCCCGGCTGTCCATCAGTTCCTCGGCCGCGGAGATGGAGACCCCGAAAGCAGCCAGGATGTCCGCCTGCATGCCCATGACCTCGTGCAGGTTCCCCAGTGCCCGCCCGCTCGGGTGATGCGCCAGGACCAGGTCGAGCCGCTGCCCCTTCTCTCGCAGCCGGTCGGCCAGCACCACCTCGCCCGCATCGACGTCGATGCCCACCAGCACGCGGGCCACTTCCTCCTCCCCCGTCCCGCAGAGAATCCTCGTGTCGCCGTACGGGTTCTCGAGCGACTCCGTGTCGAAGTACTCCTTCGCCTCCCCCTTCAGCCCCTCGTACTTCTTCTTCCGCTGCTCCAGCCAGTCTTTCACTCCCTCCTCGCCCCGAGGGTCCGCTGCCATCCCCGCGGCCACCGCCGCCCTGTAGAAATCCCGAAGCTTCATGTGCGCTCCTTGCGTTGTCTACGCCCGTTTCCCGCACAATATAGTGGCTTGGACAGGAGTGGGGAAGGGAAAAGACGGGGGAGGGGGGGCGCGTTCAGTCTCGCCGCTGACGGGACAGGTGGTCAGGGGGAACGACCCGACGAGGTCCTGGCCTGGGGTCTACCGAGTCGGCATACTATCGCCGGGCTGCGGATCGGAGATGGGGGTCGTGAGCGCGATGTCGATCCTGGGCGGGTGAGAGAACGTGTTGTGCACCGTGCAGGCATGGACCAGCCGCGACAGGCTGGCGTTCTGGCGCTCGGTCAGTGCGTGCGGCACACGCACTACGACGTTGTAGGCTCCGACCCGATTCGGCTGCGTTGCCGACTGCCATTCGACCTCGACCACCAGACCTTCCCGGGGGATCTCGTTGCGGGTCAGGAAATCGGCCGCATACACAGCGACACAGCCGCCCAGCGCTGCGCCCATCAGCTCGACCGGGGTCATCCCCTCGTCGCCGCTCACGGGCCGCGGCTGGTCCGTCACGAGGACGTGGCCGCGCTGTTCGACCTGGAACTTGAACCCATCTAGATATCGCACCTGCATGGCATCACCTCCGCACTGTCATACCATAGCAGAGCCGTGGCTGTCCCAGAGGTTACGCCCTTTGCGTTTTGGAGCCGCTTCTCCTACAATGACCGCCGGTACGAGGGGGGCAATGCTCCAGACACTATTCTCAGCGGAGCGCAAGGTACGGCGCTGGCGGGCCGTATTCCTGGCAGCGGTGGTTGCCACCGGAGTGCTGTGGATGCTGTGCGCCGTAGTGACCGTCGTGGACCTGGCGCTGCTGGCTGCCTGGCTTCTGCCGGATCCCCGCAACGTCCTGCCGCTGTCCCAGGCCTTTTTGTCGAGCATCGTGGTGCTCATTTCGATCTATGGGATAGCGCTCCCCCTCCGCCGGAACATGCCGTTGCACAAGTTCGCATCCCGACTCGAGGTCGGGCTGAAACGCGAAGGGTACATCCTGACTGCGTGCGAGGTGCTGGACCAGGTCCGCGCGTCGGCCCGGCTGGCCGAAGGGGCGGGCAGGGGCAGCCCGGGCCGGACATCCGACCTCCGCGCCTGGTCGGAGAAACTGGTGCAGGGCAGGTCTCCCGTCCTTCTCGAACAGGTTGGCGACCTTGCGCTTCGGGATCTGGCCGGTGCGAGCCTGGCGCTTGCCGTTCCGTACCGTCGCCTGTTCCACGGGCTGGTCCTGCTGCTGCTCCTGCTGTCCGGATCGCTGGCAACTCTGATCTGGGAGCCGGGGTTGGCCCGCGAGGCCCTGACGCGGCTCCTGGGGCGACCTCGGACGCCGGTCGCTGCGGTGGTCGCGGACGTCGGCCCCCAGGCCTCGGCAGCGGCAGGCGGGGCGCAGCTTCCTCCCTGTCGCGCCGTCTCGGTGGTGGTGACACCCCCGGCCTACGTGGGGCGGCCTGCGTTTGCCGCACAGTGGGGAAGTGCCCTGCGCGTGCTTCCCGGGACGGTCCTGGCCGTGGCCTGCGAGGCCGGCGGTCCCAAAGCACCGGTGCTCGAGCACGCGCTTCCCGATTCACTGGAGCGCATCGACTTCGAGGGCGGGGAGGAACGCGGCGGATTCCGGTTCTCGGTCGACGTCTCGATTCCTGCACGCACGCGATTGAGGATCTTCTCGGGGGACGAAGGTCCGCCCCAGTCGGGGTGGCTCTGGGTGGATCTGGTTGCTGACCAGGCACCGTCCTGCACGCTCGTACAGCCGGTGTCCGATCTCTCGGTGGGGCCGGGGGGGACGATCTCGTTCCTGGTCGAGGCCGTAGACGATCTCGGGCTGTCGTCCGTGACCGCGGCCTACATGGTGGAGGGGCTGGACGCGGTCCCGTCGCACGTGGAGCTGGCCCGGTCCCCCGGCCAGCGGCGCCTCGTGGTCCAGCGCGAGCTGCCGGTGACCGCGTTCGGAGCCGACTATGACGACCGCATCTCCTTCTGGGTCGAGGTGGCCGATGCCAACGAGTACCCGGGCCCGTCGGTATGTACCTCCGCAAGGCGTACGGCAACCATCTCCTCGCCCTACGGGGCGCAGAAGGAGGTCATCTCGCAACTGGCCGAGCTGAGGAACGGGGCCGTCGACCTCGCCGGTGAAGGGATCGCCGGGCTGGCCAGCGACCCGCCCGAACCGGCCTTTGTCGAGCGGTTCCGACTCGCAGCCGTGAAACACGCGCAGGCCGCGGCAAAGGCCTCCGCACACATGGCCGAGGTCGGTCTCTTCAAGCAGGAAGACATCCGCCGGGTGGCCTCCCTGTCCGCGACGCTCGACGAGCTCTGCTCCGCCGCAGGGGATCTGTCCGGGCAGCCGGCTCGGGCTGCTGCGCTGGCGCGGCCGCTCCTGGCGGATCTCGAGCAGCAGGCCCTCGTGCTCGACGGCGTCGTCGAGAAGCTCCTCGGCGAGCATCTCTTCCACCTGTCGGGGAGGTTGCAGACGGAGCTTGCACGTCTCCTCACACTGGCCCGGGAAGGGGCGCTCGATGCAGCAGCGGAGCGATCCGTTCGGCGAGGTCTCAGGAAGCTGCAACGCATGTCCAGCCGTGCCGCTCAGTTCCGTGATGCCACCCGCCCCCAGCTCCCACGTCTGTTCACGCCGACCCTTCAAGGCGAGACCGCTGACGGCGGTTTTGAGGAGATCGCTCTTCTGACCGGCCAACTGGCGGAGAGTCTGGCACGTCCTGACGAAGCCGAGTGGAAGGAAGGGCTCGAGAAGCTCTCGCTCGCGGTGGAGCAGGCCGCCCGGTCGATGGAGGGCTCCTACGCCCGCAGCATGAACCGGCTGTCGTCCACGTTCCGGCAGGCCCAGGGGGACCTGGCACAGCGCCTGAAGAGAGCGAAGGCCTCCAATCTGGCCATCCGAAAGGAGCTGGAGCTGCTCGTTGCAGAGGTCGAGAAGGAGACGAGCGACTATATCCGGCGCGCCCGTACCATCGAGGCGCTGCGGGACGTGGCGGACCTGGGTCGCTCCCTGTCCAAGCGCTCCCGCAAGTTTCGCGCATCGACCTACCTGCCGGTCGACCGCAAGACCGTTGTGGAGTTTGCTGAGCGCCAGAAGAGGCTCAGCGACCTGGTCGGCTCGTTCCGGATCGACGACGCTGCAATCGTTGCGGCCGAGCTGGTGTCGCTGACCCAGTCCATGGAGTTCTCGCTGAAGCTCGCCATCCAGTACAGCAGCGACGATGCCCTGGTGAAACGCAGCCGGCAGGAGCTGGGCAAGGTCCACGAGGCCAGGCGCATCGCCGAGCACGTCGCCAGCCGCCTGGCCGCGATCCGGGCGCAGCGGCAGAAGCTGTACAGCCTGCGCTCGGAGCGGCTGGAAGGACTCGCCCTGGGGCTGGACGAGGTCCACCAGCTGGTGGCGCAGGCCGCACAGCGTGCCGGGGGGCTTCGGAGGATGTTCCCCATGTTCTTCGGGCGGTTCACGCCGGCCCTGGAGCGGCTGGCAGAGGCCATCGGGCAGAGCCGGGAGAAGCTCGGGGCATTTCTTCTCCAGGACGCGCTCAAGACCTGTGTCTATGCGGATGAAACGCTGGAGAGGTTGCTGGAGGAGCTCGACAGCGCGGCCCGCAACGCCCGGTCCGCCAGCGCACTCGGGGCGGGGGGAATCCAGCCTGCGCTGGACATCGAAGGAAAGGAGAAAGTGACATCTCGGGACCGGGTGCAGCGCTTGCTGTCGCTCGGGACCGGTTTCGGAGGCCGAGAGGAATGGCGACGGGTTTTCGAATCCTATTGCGGGCAGCTTGCGCCCTGACGTTCCTGGTGTTGCCGGCCCCGGCCGGCGCGCAGGACGCCATCGCCCGCTACGACGAGCTGCTGGCCCGCTGGGATGACGGCGGGCTGGCCCGGCTTGCGGCCGAGCCCGGTCCGGCCGGCATGAAGGAGCTTGCAGCGGCCGCGGCGGCATTCCTTCGGTTCGACCCCACGGCGCCTGCCCTGGCTGCCGTCGCGGTCGAGGCAGCCTCGGAGGAGACCCGCTCTCGGGCGGAGTGGCTGCGCGACACCGTCGCTTCGTGGCACGCACTGCTGGGGGGCTTCTTTCCGCAGCCGGTTTCGTCTCGGGTCCGCCTGCTGCTTCCTGCTTCCCACCGTGAGTGGGGGAAGCTGGCGGCCCCCTTCTGTGCCGAGATCGTCGACCCGGTCCTGGAGCTGTTCCAGGTGGCGGCCGACGGGCCGGTCGTCGAGGCCGTGTTCCTGGAGAACCTGGACCAGCTGGCGGTGGTGTCGAGAGTCCCTGTCGCTCGCCTGGAGCGCAGCGGGACCGTGGGCATGACCCTGTTCGGCCGCGTCTTCCTGCTCAGTCCGGCCAGCTTTCCCGAGGGGTACGCATGGCACGTCGTATTGGGCCATGAGGCGGTACACCATGCGCTGCGGCGCCGCGTTCCCGGCAGGCTTCCCCACTTCTACGAGGAGGGGATCGCTTCGCTGCTCGAGGAATGGGGACGGACCGGGAAGCTCAAGGAGCTGCTTCCCCTCGAGAAGGCACTCCTCCAACTGGCGGACGACAAGGGCCTTCTGCTCGACCGGGCGGTACTGGACGCACCGTACTGGCAGATCGAAGGGGGGCTCCAGGCCCGGCTGGCATTCGTCCAGGCCCGCCTTGCGGCGGCCCTCCTGCTTCAGAAGGCACAGGTCGAATCGCTGCGGCAGCTCCTGGACGGCCTTGCGGACGGCACTCCGTTCGACGAGCTCCAGCGCACGCTGACCGGGGTGTCGCCCGACGCCTTCTTCGCCCGAGTCAAGGCCCGGTGGCGTTCGGCAGCCTCGCGAGAGAACCTGCTGACCCTCCAGTACGACAGCGGGCCGGACTACCTCCCCGAGAAGGCCCGCAAGGCAGCGGACGAGGCAGCATCCCTGGTCACCCTGGGGGATCTCCTGTGGGGACGGGGGCGGATTGCGGCGGCATTGGCCGTCTACATGCGCCTCCCACCGGAGCTCCAGGTCACTCCGGACGTCTCGTGGCGGATCTGCCGGCTGCTGGTCGATCTTGGCCGGACTGCGGAGGCTCGTACCCGCATCCGGGGGCCGCTCGAGCTCTTTCCGTCGGATTCCCGCGTGCTGTATGCGGCGGCCCTGGTGGCCCGGGCAGCAGGGGACGCCGAGCTGGCGGGGCGTCTTGCCCGGGACGCCTGGCTCGTCAATCCCTTTTCAAAGGAGACGGCAGACGCGATAATGACTCCACGTCCGTGGCAGGGGGATGAGACATGGGTGAAATGAACGACAAGGACCTGGTGGAGTTCGTGGCCGAGGTGAGCGGCCGCCTCCGGGGGCAGATCCAGCAGCGCATCGTCGGGCAGGAGACGACTGTTGAGCTGATGCTGGTCGCACTGCTTTCGGGCGGGCACTGCCTCATCACCGGCGTACCGGGGCTGGCCAAGACGCTGCTGGTGAAGTCGTTGGCCGAGGTGACGGAGCTCGCCTTCTCCAGAGTGCAGTTCACACCGGACCTGATGCCTTCGGACATTACCGGTACCGAGGTGATCGAAGAAGACCGTGCGACCGGCCGTCGCGCATTCACGTTCGTGAGGGGACCGGTGTTTGCCAACCTGCTGCTGGCCGACGAGGTCAACCGGACGCCCCCCAAGACGCAGGGGGCGCTGCTGCAGGCCATGCAGGAGCTCCAGGTCACGATCATGGGCAAGACCTATCCCCTCGAGCCCCCTTTCCACGTGCTGGCCACCCAGAACCCGATCGAGCAGGAGGGGACCTATCCCCTGCCCGAAGCCCTCCTGGACCGGTTCATGCTCAACATCCAGATGGACTACCCCTCGGTGGACGAGGAGCGGCGTATCGTGCGCATGTCCCGCACGGCCCTGACTCCGCTGGAGTGCGTCGTCAGCAAGTCGAGGCTTCTCGATGCCCAGGCTCTGGTGGACCGCGTCCCGGTGGGCGACCACGTGGCCGAGTTCGTCGTGAAGCTGGTCCGGGCCACCCGCCCCGGCCCTTCGGCCCCCGAGTACGTCAACGAGTACATCCTCTGGGGCGCGGGGCCGCGGGCCGCACAGAACCTGCTCGTGGCAGCCAAGGCCCGTGCGCTGCTCCTCGGAACACCCACGCCGCGCATCGAGGATGTCGCGTACATCGCCACGGCTGTCCTCAAACACAGGCTCGTCATGACGTTCAAGGCCGAGACCGAACGCGTGGAGCCCGAAGAGATCCTCAAGCAGCTGGTGAAGGAAGTTGGCTGAGCTCTTCCGCAAGAACGGCGGGCGCTCAAACGCGCTGCGCACCGGTCCGGTGGTGACGCGCCCCGAACCGCGCATCGTGCTCGATCCGGAGGTCGAGCGCCGGCTCGCAGGCATCCGGTTCCACTTCCCGGAATCCATGGCTGGACGTCTTACCGGCGTCCATCGCAGCGCCCAGCCCGGGGTCAGCGTCGAGTTCTCCGACCACAAGGAGTACTCTCCCGGCGATGACATCCGCCAGCTCAATTGGAAGGTGTACGCCCGCTCCGACAAGTTCTACGTCCGGCAGTTCGCCAAGGACACGCACGCCGCGGTATGCCTGGTCCTCGACTGCTCGGGCTCGATGTTCTATCGCTCCGAAGCAGTCCGGGTCACCAAGGCCGAGCACGCCGCAGGGCTGGCACTTGCCCTCTGCTACCTGTTTCTGAGGCAGAACGACTCCGTGGGGCTCCTCGCCGTCCGTGGGAGCCACATGACCGATTTCGTGCCTCCGCGCAGCCACGCGTCCCAGCTCGTCACCGTGCAGGAGCACCTCGACGCTGCGGTGACGGGAAAGGCCGCTTCTTCCGACCACCACGAAGGACCCACCTCACTGGCGGAAGGGCTCGAATTCCTGGTATCGAGGCGGACCCGACGCAGCGCGGTCATCGTTCTCTCCGACCTGTTCATGGAGCTGGAGGAGTTCCTACCCTACCTGCGCTACCTGGTGGCAGGCGGGAGCCATGTCTGGCTGGTCCAGGTGCTCGACCCTTCGGAGCTCGACCTGCATCCGGGAAAGAGCGAGCGCACGTTCCCATTCCAGGGAGCGGTGTTCTTCCGCTCAGCCGAGACCGGACACGGGATCCTCATGGACGCACGCCTCGCCCGGGCCGACTATCTCGCCCGGTTCAATGCCTACCAGGATGACCTGCGGGAGCGATGTGCGGAGGCGGGCATCGAGTTCAGCCCGTGCAACACCGATACTGCGCCCTCGGAGTTCATCCTGGAGCACCTCACGAGGCGCCGATGAGCTTCGATCGGCCCGAGTACCTGCTCGCACTGATCCTGGCCGTCTTTCCGGCCGCCATGGCTCTGTCCCACTACGTCCGGTCCAGGCGGGCCTCCTTCCCTGCAGTCTGGTTCCTGTTCGGACGGGATCGGAAGCCACTGGCCCGACTGCGGCTGCGGCAGCTCCTCACGACGCTCGTCCGCGTCGGGCTTCTGTCCGCGATCGTGCTGGCCTTCTCCGAACCCCATTCCGGGCTGGGGGGACCGAGTGTCGGACTGGAAAGCGCACCGCGCTTGCTCCTCCTGGTCGACGTGTCGGCCAGCATGGCAACCTCGGACGGTACAGCGACCATGCTGGAGGAGGCCCAACGCATCGCGGCGGAGCGCATCGGCGAGCTCCCGGACAAGGGGCGGGCAGCCGTGATCGAGTGTCCGGGACCGGCGCCGCGGCGGATTCCCTGGCTCACCCGGCCAACCGCTCTGCGATTCCTGGACAATGTGAGCCAGGGGTTCGGCCAGTGCCAGCCGGGCAGGGTCCTGGCCGACCTGCTCCCGCAGCTCCCCCCCCGCACCCACGTCCTCTGGCTGACCGACCTCGCCGCTGCCCCGGAGGAGGTGGCCGCACTCTCCCGACTGTCCCTTCCCTCC
The DNA here is from genome assembly GCA_016875215.1 of Deltaproteobacteria bacterium. GTDB lineage: Bacteria > Myxococcota_A > UBA9042 > CAIXZC01 > CAIXZC01 > CAITUV01. Next base: position 8,532 of record VGRX01000030.1, on the reverse strand, counting down.
GGCCGATTCGAGACGATCCGCGTGTCGCCCGAGCCCCCGGCAGCGAACCTCGCTCTGGTGGAGCTCGAGCCCCAGCGCAACGGCATGACGGCCCTTGTTGCCAATTTCGGCGGGGATGCCAGCGGGGAGCTGGCGCTCACCTGCACCGATCGCACCGAGACGTTCCGGTTCGAGGCGCCGGCCGGACGGATCAGCGCCGTCGCCATGGTACCCTCCGATCTCATGCCTGCCGGAATCTGCTCCGTGTCGTTGCCCCCTGATGCCCTCGAGGTGGACAACACCCTGTGGGTCGAATTCCAACGCCGCGACCGTCTCAACGTGGTGCTGGTCGACGGCAGTCCCGCTGCCGGCACCGCCCTCTCCCCGTCGTTCTTCCTTGCCGCGGCCATGAAATCGTCTGGGGAGCCGGTTGCCACGTTCCGGCTCAGCCAGCCGGAGTTCTCGTTCGATACCGCCAAGGTAGCGGACATGCTCGTCCTCGTGGACCCGCAGCCAATGCCCTCCTACCTCGAGCAGCGGCTGGCGGAGTTCGTTCGCGGAGGGGGACGGCTCTGGCTCTTTGCCGGGAGCCAGACGGCCCGCTGGAATCCGGACAACCAGCTCCTTCCTGGCGCGCTGTTCCGTCCGTGCGTCGCGGTGACCGAGCACCCCTTCCTCGTCGGCTGGTACGACCGGGCCGAGCCGACCCTCGACTTCCTGCGCCAGGCAGGCGACTCGCTGATCGGAACCTGGACCAGCCTGCGCCACGTCGCACCGGCAGTCCCCTCCAGATCCGCCCGGGTGCTGGCCCGCTTCGGGGACCAGGTGCCGGCCCTCCTCCGCATTCCCTCCGGCAAAGGGGAGATCCTGCTCTGGTCGCTCGTCCCGGAGGCGGACAACGGCGATTTCGCCTATCATCCGCTGTTTCCCCTGGCCGTGACCGCGTTCCTCAAGGAGGCGCTGCCTCCGTCACAGGCATGGCGACTTCCACCATCCTGCGGCATCGGGAAGAAGTGCCGGCCGCTGCCCCCTTCCGATTCCGCCCGGAGGTACGAAGCCGGCGATGCCCCGGAGATCTTCCTCAATGCCACCGCGGCCGGAGAGATCCAGTGCATCCGTCCCGGTCCCTACGTCTCGGTCGGCAAGGCCGGCCGAGAGCTGGCGTTCTCGTGCAGGGTCCCGGACACGGAGTTCATCTCCGCTCCCGTGCCTGCGGCGGCCCCGACCGTTGCCGCCGGCGATCCGTCCGGGGGGACGGCCCGGAATCCGCTGCACCGCCGACACGGTCCCCTCTTCCTGCTCGTTGCCATGGGGCTCGTGCTCCTCGAATCCTGGCTCGTGGGCGGACGCAGGTTCGCCGCACGGTGAAGCGTTCCCGGTCTAATGAAATCGGGCAGATCTGCGCCGAGTTCCTTACTGGGACGAAGAGGTCGGCGACGGCGACGAAGGCGAAGACGGAGGGAAGAGGGAGCGGAGGGAAGAGGGGGCGCTTTCGTCCGGGAAGACCTTGACCGTCCCGAACTCGCCGTCATAGCCGCCCAGCAGGACGATGTCGCCGCTGCGGACCCGCTCGATCCCTTCGCGGAGGCGGGGCCCGCCCACCTTCTGGATTTCTTCGCCAGGCACTTCGGTCAGGATCGAGAGCTCGGGGCCAAGCCGTTCGAGGAGCCTTCCCATCAGTTCTTCGACCCGACGAGTCGTCCGGCCGGCCACGCCGAGGGTTTCGGCCACGATCTGGTCGAGTCCCACCAGGCTGCGGAAGTCCCGGGCCCGGGGGGAACGGATGCCTGCATCCCGGTCTGCGAGCTGCTCGACGCGGTTGAGGACACCCACGGTGACCGGCTTTCCACAGACCGGACAAAGCCCGCCGGCCCTGGCTGTCTCGACCGGTGCCATCCTCGTCTCGCACTTGCGATGGCCGTCCAGGTGGTACTTCCCTTCTTCGGGATAGAACTCGACCGTGCCGACGAGCCCGTCCCCCGTGGACAGGGCCCGACGCAGCGCTGCCCAGGTCGGCTCACCGTCGAACAGGGTCGCTTCACGGGCCAGCTTCGAGGGGGAGTGCGCGTCCGAGTTCGATACGAGCACATAGCCGTCCAGCGACGAGACTCGCCAGTTCATGGGCGGGTCCGACGACAGCCCGGTTTCGACCGCGGTGATGTGGGCGGCCAGATCCCGGTAGCACTCCTGGACCGAGTCGAACCCCGACTTGGAGCCGAGGACGGAGAACCATGGCGTCCAGATGTGTGCGGGGATGCAGATCGCCTCGGGGTGGGCCTCGAGCGCGACTTCGAGCAGGTCGCGGGAATCAAGCCCCAGGATCGGCCGCCCGTCCGACTTGAGGTTGCCGACGCGCTCCAGGCGGGCATTGAGCCGTGCCACGCTGTCCAGGTCGGGCATGAGCAGGATGTTGTGGACCTTGCGGACCCGTTCCCCAGCCCTGTAGATGCTGGAGATCTCCGTCTGAAGGACGAACCGGACCTCGCCCCGGCAGGAAGGGGGGTTTCCCGCGGCGGAAGCCGCGGCGACGTCGTCCCTGAGCCGATAGAGCCCTCCTGAGTCCGGTACGAGTTGTTCGGAAAGCTCGGTGAACCACCCCGGATGGGTGAAGTCACCGCTGCCCACCAGAGAGACCCCCTTGCGCATGGCCTCCCGGTGAAGGTGCTCCAGGTCGAGGTCCGTCGCAGTGGCCCTGGAGTACTTCGAGTGGATGTGCAGGTCTGCGGCGTACATGGCCTCCCTCCGGTGCGGACCCTATCATTTCGGCGTCTCGTGTGCTAGTAGGAAGCAGGGTCCGGGGTCCTGGGTCCAAACCAGTTTCATGCGATGCGGGTCGGAGGGCCCATGCGGCGGGAGGAATGGCAGGTCGTGTGGCAGGATTGGCTCAGAGGGGTCACCCTGATCGGCCTGTGTGCCGCTCTGGCCGGGCTGTACTTCTCCGGTCTGCTCAGCGAGCCGGTGTTCGGCATGTTCCTGTGCCTGGTTGCTACGGTCGTGGCCGGGTTCTTCGTCGTGTCCAACTGCATGTCGTCCACATCCGCTCTGCCGACGAGAGTGTTGGGAACCGGGGCCACAGTGGCAGGAGGCATCGTGTTCCTGGCGGGTGCGATGCAGGTCCTCTTCCCGGGCCAGCCAGCGGCCCAGGCCCAGCTTTCGTTCCTTCACCCGCAGGCGCGCATCACGGTACCCGAGGGAGCGCAGCGGGGGTGTTTCCTGTCCGTGCGCGGGCACCCCGGCGCCAGCCCGAGCGGGCAGGACAGCGAGGTGCATGCCACGATCCACATGAGGGGAGCATCGGGAAGCGAGTCGTTTTCCGTCGAGCTGTTCAGGCGCCGCCAGGCTTCCTCCGGGGGTGGCCGAGGGCGCGGCGGCCCCTCGATTTCGGCTCGAGAGGCGGACATGTGGTACCTCGGTTCCCCCGCTGCCGGGGATGCCGAGCTGGAGCTTTCGGGGGTGAAACCCGAGACGGCCCTTCCCCTTACTCTGGCTCTGCACGTGCCGATGCTGCCTCCCCGCGGGATGGCCTTCGTGCTCTGGGGAATCGTGCTCGTGACCTTGATTCTGGCCGTCCCCATGCTGCGGCAGGCCTCGTTCCCTGCCGCGGTGCCATTCACGCTTGCCCTTGCAGTGGTCAACGAGCTCGTGCTTCGGGGTCTGCCGCCGGACAGGCCCGCGCTGCCGCTGGTGGGGATTCTCGTCGGCGGCATCTTCGGTGGTGCCCTTGCGGGCTACGGTGCGACCCGTCTGGTCGCGAAGCTCAGCCAGGCCGAGCCAATGCCACGACCCCGTGGGCGCACCGAGTCCAAGGGTCGGCAGGGACATGGCAGTCGGTGAGCTGCGCTCCGATCCGGTGGTCGTCGTTCCAAAGCCCCCGGGAGTCCTACCACCTGGCCTTCTCGTCGGTGCGATAGGGGTCGATTCCCCATTGCCTCAGGAGGTCGCGGCAGACGGTGCCGAACTCACCGTAGGGGTCGAGGAAGCCGCCGCGGCGCAGGGTGAGAATGGCCGCATTCCGGTCCCCCGAAGCATCCTGCGAAACGCCCAGGTGATAGAGCGACTCCGCCAGGGAATCGCCAAACCCGAGATGCGTGCGGAGCACTGCGGCACGGACCTTCTCGAGCGCAGCGCCGATCTCTCCCTTGCGGTAGAGGAGCCATCCCTCGGTGTCGAGGTAGAACGGGCTGTGGCTCGGCTCGGTCGCGATGGCCTGGCGGACGAGCTGCAGGCCTCGGTCCACGTCCCGGTCCTGTTTGGCCAGGAGGTAGGCCAGGTTGTTGCTCAGGCCGGGATCCCACGGAGTCCGGGTGCGGAACTCCTCGTACAGCCGGGTGGCGTCGTCGTTGCGGCCGGCGCTCACCTCTCCCTCCGCCAGCAGCGTGCGGTTCCAGAAGTCGTAGGGATCGGAAGCCAGGAGCACGCCGGCGTACCGGGTCATGAGCGCAATCGTCGCCCGCCTGGCCTTGTTGTCGGGGCGATCCTCCTCGAGCATGTTCCCGAGGGTCTTGATCGCTTCCCCGAGCACCTGGTCGCGGCTGTACCCCTGCATGGTCCCGCGCAGCAGCCGGTCTGCGAGCTCCGTGTGCCCGAGCGAGGCGAGGACTCTCATCCCTGCAAGCACGAAGGCCCAGGTCTCCGACGAGCCCACGACCTGCTGCTGGAACAGCGGGAGGGCGGCAGCAGGGTCACCCGACAATGCCTTCTCGACCGCCTGGTAGTGTAGACAGACAACGGTCTTGCCGCGGCCGCACTCTTCCTGCTCCAGCCGATGTCGCAGGTCGGAGGGGAGCAGTCTGGGCCGGCCCAGGAAGTAGAGCAGCACGCCGGAGGGGGGGCGTGGCTTGTTGCGGCTGACCTCGAGGGCCTGGAGCAACATCCGGCTACCCTCGTCGTTCAGCCCGGCCCTCAGGTGATGGACCGCCGCGTTGGTCAGTGCCTCCTCGGTCCCCGCGACGTCGGCCAGCGATGCCGCAAGCCCCAGCCGGTCGTACTTGCCGAGGTTCTGCACGACCTCCGCACGGGAATCGAGCCCTCTGCTGCCCGCCTCCAGGTAGGACCGGAAGTGCGCCAGTGCCCGGTCGGTCCGTTCCGCCACGAGCGCCAGCTCGGCAGTGTTGAACAGCAGGGCCGTATTGGTCGGGTCCGCAGCCAGCGCTGCCGAGTACAGGTCCAGGGCCAGGTCGAACGCCATCCGCTCTCGGGCCAGTCCTCCGAAGGTGAGCAGGCCGTTGACCAGGCTGCCCTGGCGATACCCGGAACGGAATGCCAGCGACCGGGCCTGCTCAGGCTTCTCCAGCCGCAGCAGCAGGTCGAAGATGAGCTGTGCGGACGCCAGGTCGTCCCCCAGAGTCCGGTAGAGCAGCTCGAGCTGCTCCAGGGCATCCTGGTTGTACTCGTAGTCCACCAGGTTGCGAGCCACCTGGAGCCTCACGTCACGGTCGGCCCCTCCCTGGAGCAGGACCGAGCGGGTGACCTCGCTGATCCGGCCACGGCGTCCGGTGGCCGAGTACAGCCGACACAGCGCTCTGTGGATTTCCGCCAGCCGCTCCGGTGCTCCCCAGCTCAGAGACAGTGCCTGTATCAGCAGGAGCTCGGCCGGGGCGTGGCGTCCGACATCGAGCAGGAGCCGGCCGACCTTCACCAATCCGGACAGGTCGAGCAGTCTGCCGTCCACAGTCCTCCTGGCGAGCTGGCCGACAGACCCCTCGTCGCCGGACAGAGCCATGGCGTAGACATAGAGAGGGAAGCAGGAGCCGCCAGGTGCGGCCCCGCCGACACGCTCCAGGAGGGATACCAGGGTACCTGCCTCTCCGCGTTGGGTTGCCTCGTGCACGAAGGCCCGCCACTGCTTCTCTTCGACGAGCGGTTCAACCGGCCTCACGCACAGCTCGCCCAGATCGGTCTCCAGGGCCGCCCCCCCCCCGGTCTTCAGCAATCCGGAGAGCCGCCGGAAACGCAATCGGCCGTCTTCGGGGAACGCACTCAGCGCCGATTCGGTCAGCCTCTGGGATTCCGCCTTCATGTCCAGGTCGTCCAGGAACTGGAGCTGGATCTTGAGAGGGTTGTAGAGCTCCTCGGGCATCTCCCCCGTCTGCTTCGACAGAGTGCCCCAGCGCGACTCATTGTACTTCTCGAGACGGGCAAGGCCGGCCCCCCGGTCCCCCGAGGCCAGCAGCCGCACGCCGAGCAGGAGCGAAACGTACTCGTCGCCGGTATCGGCCACGAGCTTGAGCTTGTCGAGCCCCTGCGGTACCAGGTTGTAGCGGAAGTAGAGACCGGCGATCTCAGACACCAGGGACGCATCCTTGCGGTTGAGCCGCGTGGCCTGGGCACCGAGCCGCGTCATGCGGTCCACGTCGCCCGTCCTGGACGCCAGGGCGAATCCCTGCTCCAACCCTTCCAGCACCTGCTGCCGATCCTTGGACTTGACCATCTGCTCGACGAAGCGCCCCGCTTCGTCGTCGAGGTCGGCGCGCACGAGCACACGCAGCGCATCCGCAGCGAGGTTGGCATTGAGTGCGACGGCCTTGCGGATATGCTCCACCGCGGCTTCGCTTCCCGCCTTGTTCGACGAGGCCAGGCCGACCCTGCCTGCCAGAAGGTGGATCCCCGCGTCTCTCGGGTACCGCAAGCTGCACTCCTCGACCGGAGCGAGTGCCAGGTCGAAGCGTCCGAGTCTCTCGCAATCCTCCGTCCACGGCTCGAGAGTCTCGAGGCCGCAACCGGATGCCTGCACCGCACGGCGGAACACGGAGAGCCCTTCGTCGAACTTGCCGGCCGACGCCAGCTCGCGGGCCAGCTCCAGCAGGCTGCGCTCGTCAGCGCTGCTCTTCACCAGCTCCTCCAGCAGCGCAGCCCCGATTGCGGCAAAGCCTTTCTGCGCCAGCCTGCCGGCTGCCAGCCTGTGAGCATCCGCGTCCCGCTCCCGGGCCGCCAGGAACCGGTCCGCATGCTTGCGCAGCGCTCCCGCCAGGTCGGCCGAATCTCCGCCCGCGAGGAAGGAGGACAGGGACAGGGCGTCGACGAGGCCGGCGAACAGCTCGAAGTCCCCCGGAGAGCGCTCGAACGCCCCCTCGAACAGCTCGAGCCCCCGGCTCACCTCGGCCAGCCGCAACAGGAGGGCTCCGGCCAGGTGCTCGCCGTGCCATGGCTCGACCAGCTCGAGCACGCGCTCCGTCAGCTTGCCCGGCGACTTGCCCTGAGCGAGCCACGCATGTGCGAACAGCCCCAGCAACAGCTCACGCGAGTCGGGCGCCTGGTTCTCGAGCGCGTCGCCCAGCATGGCAAGCAACTGCTCCTTGCTCATGGGCAGGGAATCCCCCGGAGCCGCGTCGTCTCCGATCTTCGACTTCGGCTTCTTGCCCCGACGTCCGGACTGAGACAGAGCATCGATGAGCAGAAAAGCCGCGGTCGTGGCAAACGGCGCCCCCTCGTCGTCGGCAATCAGGTCGTCAAGGACGGCCACTCCTTCGTCCTGGCGGCCCTGGGAGAGCAGCAGGGATGCCAGCAAGAGTGAAACCTCCCCCCGCGAGTCGCCGGCGGGGCGCTGATGCGCAGTCAGCAGGATCTCGAGCGCTGCCTCCGGTGCCCCCAGGAACAGGACTCTGCGTCCCAGGTTGGCAAGCCCGGTACCGTCTGTTCCCACCGAGCCCGCATGCTGCCGTGCATACTCGAGGGCCCGTTGGGGCTGGTGCGCAGCGGCGAACATCTCGCACAGGCGGGCCGTCAGCTCAGGCGACCGGAACACCCGGTCCCCCCTGCGTCCCTCCACTTCGAGGAACGCTGCATCGAGAGCCGGGTCGCCGGCAAACGCCAGAAGCGCCAGGTAGGCTGCCTCCGGGGCCTCCTGCGAGTAGACATACCGTGCCATGAGGTCCGCGTTCGGGCGGCGGCACCGCAGGGAGACCAGGACGCTGCCCTCGACGAGCTCTGCCGGGACTTCGCCGGAAACCGAGGACTTCAACTCGTCCAGTGCGAAGCACGCCAGCTCCGGACTGCCCTCCGCAACGGCACGATCCAGGATCTTCCGCAGCGGCACAGTTCGATCCATCGCCTCCGACACGCCGATGTGCCAGGCCTCGAACGCCCCCTTGCGGTCCTCCCCATCCCAGAGGTAGCCGCCCAGCGACAGGCCGGCTTCGGGCCGCTCCAGCGGTGATGCCGCTGCGAGCGCCTTCCTCGCCCATGCGACAGCGGATTGCGGCCAGGCGTTTTCGCCGCACCAGCGTGCGACGGCAAGACACGCTGCCGCCCGGTCCAGCTTCCGGGTAGCGTCCGGCGAAAGGAACGCCAGCCCTCGTCCTCGCTCCTGGGCTTCCAGCAGAGTGGCAAGCTGCAGCAGGGCGTCCACGTTGGCCGGATCGCGTTCCACGGCGCGTTCCAGGTAGCGGATCGCCTCCTCCCGGCTGCCCTGGGCCACCAGGAACCGGGAAATCCGGTCGAGAAGCGCTGAGGAGCTGTCCGACTTCTCCGACACGAGCCGATCGAACTGGCGGGCCGCTTCGCTCCGGTTCCCTGCTCCCCAGTCCAGGGCCGCGGCGTAGAACTCCCCGAGCC
>VGRX01000029.1 GCA_016875215.1 Deltaproteobacteria bacterium | reverse complement strand
TTTTTCGCCCGGTCGGAGCAGGCCGCCGACTGCCCGGAAGCCGGGGGCGAGGCTTCCGTGGGCGGCCGGGGGGGCCGCTGACCGGTGGCACGGGATGTCGATCGAGGATCTGACTTTGCCGGGTGGTCCGGCCGAGGGAGGGGAAGATGAGCCTTGCGGAACAGATTGCGGCGGTGATCAAGGCGGTGGAGAAGCAGTTCGGGAAGGGGACGCTGATGTCCATGGCAACGGGTGCGCAGGAGCGGGTCAAGACCTTCCCCAGCGGGTCGCTGGGGCTCGACCTGGCCCTGGGGACCGGCGGGGTACCGAGGGGGCGGGTGATCGAGGTCTTCGGTCCCGAGTCGTCGGGCAAGACCACGCTTTCGCTGCACATGATCGCGGAGGCCCAGAAAGCCGGTCTGATCACAGCGTTCATCGATGCCGAGCATGCGCTGGACATCCGGTACGCGGCCAAGCTGGGCGTGAACGTGGAGGAGATGCTGATCTCGCAGCCCGACTACGGCGAGCAGGCGCTGGACATCGCGGCAGCGCTGGCTGCCATGGGGGGCATCGGGTTCATCGTGGTCGACTCGGTGGCGGCCCTGACCCCGAAGGCCGAGATCGAGGGGGAGATGGGGGACCACCACGTGGGACTCCAGGCCCGGCTCATGAGCCAGGCCATGCGCAAGCTGACCGCGGTCAGTGCCAAGGCGGGCACGACGATCCTGTTCATCAACCAGATCCGGAACAAGATCGGGGTGATGTTCGGGTCGCCGGAGACCACGACGGGGGGCAACGCGCTGAAGTTCTACTCGTCGGTACGCATCGAGATCCGGCGCCTGGCCACGTTGAAGACCGGAGAGACAGCCACGGGCAACCGGGTCCGGATCAAGGTGGTGAAGAACAAGCTGGCCCCGCCGTTCCAGGAAGCGGAGACCGACATCGTGTTCGGCAAGGGGTTCGACACCACGGGCGAGCTGCTCGACCTGGGGGTCCGCATGGGCCTTCTGAGCAAGTCCGGCGCCTGGTTCTCCTACGGGGAGGAGCGGATCGGCCAGGGGCGTGAGGCCGCGGCGGCGTACCTCGAGGAGAACCTGAGGACCCGGGAGGAGCTGGGCACCGCAATCCGGCAGGTGATCGAGCCCGCGGAGTAGGTCGTCGGCCGCGGGGGAGAATTCTCCGTTGACATGCTGATCCCATGCCTCCATGATAGGAATCCGCAACACTCGTGGAGGGGGTCCAGAGAGATTGGGAATTCTGCACTGGCTCGACGTCGTCGTCGTGGGGCTCTATCTGGCGGGAATGCTTGGCATCGGCCTGTGGCTGAGCAAGCGGCACAAGGGTTTCGACGACTTCTTCCTGGCGGGTCGAGCCATGACGACCCCCCTCCTCGTGACCACGCTGGTCTCCACGTACTACGGGCTGGACGTCCTGTTCGGGACGTCCGAGATCGGGTTCAACAGCGGGCTCGTCGGCTGGTTCGGATACTCGAGGCCGTACTACATCTTCTACATCATTGCCGCTTTCCTGCTGGCCCGGCGCCTGCGTGAGGAGGGGTTCAAGTCCCTTCCCGACATTCTCGAGCGCTACTACGGCCGTCCGTCCCGCTACGTGTCTGCGGTGGCGTCTTTCTGCTATTCGCTGCCGGTGATTTCGCTGTTCGGGTTCGGGTGGATGTCGAACGTCCTGTTCGGGTGGGATCCGCAGGTCGGTGCGTTCATCGTGGGCGGTGTGGCGCTCGTGTACACGTGGGGCGGCGGCCTGTGGGCGGTGGCCTTGACCGATTCCGTGCAGTTCGTGCTGATGTGCGTGATGGTGGCCATTGCGGTGCCGTTCTCGCTGAACGCCATCGGCGGGTTCGACCGGATGTACGACCTGTTGCCTGCGGCTCACTTCACGCAGATGGGGGACATGACGCCCTGGCTGGTCGTGATCTACGGGATGACCGGCCTGACCGTGCTGGTGGAGCCGACGTTCTACCAGCGGATCTTCGCTGCACGAGACTACAAGGCGGTGCGCAATGCGCTGCTGATCGGGCTGTTCCTGTGGGGGGCCTACGACTGGTGCGTGACGCTGCTGGGCATGATCGCCCGGGCCGGTGCGGCGGAGGGGCTGCTGCCTGCGGACATGCACCCCAACACCGCGCTGCTCCGGATCGCGGTGGCATCGCTGCCGGTCGGGGTGCTGGGGCTGTTCGTGGCCGGGATCATGTCCACGGCCATGTCCACCATCGACTCCTACTGCCTGATCGGCGGCGGCAACGTGGCCTACGACCTCTACCGTCCCATTGCGAATCCGAAAGCGACGGACGACCAGCTCATCAAGGTCACCCGGTTCGGGGTGGTGCTCTCGTGGGTGCTGGGGTTCGTCATCGCGTTCTACTTCGACCGGATCATGTCGATCTGGGTGTTCCTGGCGACGATCCTCACGTCGACCGTCTTCGTGCCGATCATCCTGGGGCTCTTCTGCAAGGGCTTCCGCACGCGCAGTGCCGGGCTATGGGGCACGACCGCTGGGCTGGTCGGGGCAATTGCCTTCTACGTGACGTTCGGCCTGTTCGGCGAGGAGGCGGGCGGGACCCGCATCATCACGCTCACGTGGTTCGGCGGCCCGATCGAGGTGTGGGAGGAGTTTGCCATGTTCTTCACGCTGCCGTTCTCGCTGGTTGCCTACCTGGCCGGCGTGGCGGTGGACCGACTCAAGGGAGGCAGGTCATGACCATCTGGGAAGGTCTCACCTGGGCGAATGTCGTGATCCTCGGGCTCGGGGCGCCCGTCGTGTTTTGGTTCTTCCTGCGCGACGTGCGTTCCCTTCTGACCTACCTGACGGCCGGTGAGGCCGCTGCCGAGCCGCCGCTCGAGCTTGCCCTGGTGCAAGCGCCGGTGCAGGCGGAGGGCTCTTGCCAATCGGCGCTCCCCCCTCTATGATGTCCGGCATGGAGAGGTGAGCCGGCGTTGCCGGGCCGGTCGGGGGCTTGTCGCAGATGTCCGATTTCGTGGAAATCGTCCTGGGGAAGACCGAGCGGGGCCGGAAGTCGAGCCTGGTGGTCTTCTGGCTCGTGCTGGCCGTGTATGCGTGGAACTACCGGGGTCCGGCAGAGGGTTACTGGGATACCTACATCGCGGTACCGGCAGCGCTGATAGCGGGAGACCCGGTGGACTTCCGGACAGCGGACGGCAAGGCTGCTTTCAACTACGAGCTTTCCGGCAAGCTCCCGGATGACCTGGTGCGGAAGGATGCGTACGGAATCGCAACCAAGGACCAGCGGCTCGGTCCCGCGGTGGTGGCCTCGCCGTTCTACAAGTTCTTCCGGCTGTTCGGGTTCCGGTTCTTCTATGCGTTGATCCCGGCGCTGACCGCGCTGGCGTTCTTCTGCTTCCTGCACCGGCTGACGACGAAGCGGCTGCTTTCCGGGCTGGCAGCGGTGCTGCTGGTGCTGAACCCGTTCCTGCTCTCGTACCAGAGGCTGAATCCGAACTTCATCGGGCTCTTCCTGGTGGCGGTGATGTTCCTGGTGATCGAGGAGGAGCCGTTCCGGCCGTTCCTGGCCGGGCTGCTGTGCGGTGCGTTCGGGGGGATTCGAAACGAGGGGATCATCTACGCTCCGATTCTGTTGTTCTGGGTGGCGCACCGGGGTGCGGATGCCTCGGCCGGGAGCGTCGGAGAAAGGCGCAGGGCGAGCTGGAAGTCGGTGGCGTGGTTCGTGGCCGGGGGGCTGGTGACGATTGCGCCGTTCCTGTACTGGAAGCAGTTCGCGTTCGGTTCGCCCTTCATGCATCCGAGCCAGTATGCGCACTTCGAGGGGTTCCGGCCGACGTTCCCGCATTCGTTCCTGGGGATCGAGTTCCAGTTCAACGGCCTGCTCAACGTCCCGTTCTACCGGGAGTGGGTGCGGACTCCGCACTTCCCGTACCCGGTCTTCCTGATGATCCCGATGGTGGCGTTGACCACGTTCGGCCTGCTCCTGAACGGCCTGGCTGTGCTGGGAGTGCGACCCCTCGTGGTTGAGCGGAAGAGGCTTGCCGCTGTCATGTTGGCCTGGCTCGTCGTCACCTGGCTCTTCTGGGGGTTCCAGGAGAACTGGGAAGAGCTGAAGATGTCGTTCCTGTTCATGGGATTGCCCCCGCTGCTCGTGCTGATGGTGTTCGGTGCCGCACGGATGGCGGTCATCGGGCGCCTGAAGGCCAACCTGGGGGCGTATGCCGCATTCCTGCTCGTGGCCGTCGTGTTGCTGAAGTTCGCTCACTACATGGACTTCCCCGTGGATGACCGGTGGTACGATCGGTTCCCCAAGGCCCGGGTCAACTCCACGGCTCTGCCCGGCCTGCCGGACGATCGCCGTCTCGACCCGGAGTTCTTCCTGACGCGCGAGGACAACGCGGAGCACGAGCGGCAGAAGGCGCGGTTCAGCAACGTATGCCTCCTTCCTTGCAGCTACCTCCCGGTCCAGCGCAAGTGGGAATGGCTGGGCGGAGACCCCGCGGCGGAAATGAGCCAGCGCAGACTGACGGTCCACCAGGTCTGGGAGATCATCTACGCCCAGCACGACAAGGCCCCGTGAGCTCATCTCCGCCCAGAGCCGGCATGCCTGGGTGCGAGGTGACCTTCGTGCGCACGTGCACGACGATCATCCGGATCGGAGGGCGCGTCGTGGTCACCGACCCCTGGTTCTCCATGCGGATGCGTTTCCTGCCTGCCCTGGTCGGTCCCGGCGTGCCGCTGGAGCGGGTCCCCGTCCCCGAGATCGTGCTCTGCTCCCATCTCCATGCCGACCACTTCGAGCCCGCAGCGATCCGGCGTCTGGCCGGGCCGGAGACCGTCGTCGTCGGACCGCCCGGTACGGCGGTGGCGTTGCAGGGCCTCGGCATCGAGAGGATCGTCGAGATGGAGCCGGGGGGGCCGGCCGAGATCGCCGGGCTGACCGTGATTCCATGCCGGGTTCCGCATACGTTCCCCCCGCCGGAGGAGAACGGTTACGTGGTGGCGGGGGGCGGGTTCACCCTGTTCTTCGGCGGAGACGGCGCCTACGGGGCGGTCTACGCCGAAGTCGGGCAGCGCCACGAAGTCGACGTGGCACTGCTGCCGGTCGGGGGGAGTCTGGTTTTCGGACGCCGGACCGTGATGGGCCCTGCACAGGCGGTCCAGGCCGCGGTCGACCTGGGGGCCAAGGCCCTGATCCCGCTGCACCCGGGGGGCGAATGGCTGCCCGTGCCGCCCCTCTCCTGGCATCCCGGGCGCTGTCGCCATGCGGAGGCCGAGGCCCGACGTCGGGGGCTTGACCTTCGAGTCCACGTCCTGCAACGGGGCGGAACGGCCGTGCTGCCTTAGGAGGCTGCCCAAAATTACTTCGCCGTTACGACCGCATCCGCCGGACGCCTGGCGGCTTACGTCCTCGCTCGCTCGGTCGCCGTACCTCCTGGTACGGCTCGGTCGGTCGCTCCGGGCGCGCTCGCCATTCGTCTCGACGGCTGCGGCCTCACTTGGCGAAGCAATTTCGATCAGCCTCCTGAGGCCAACGGGCACGAAAGGCCGCCAGTCAAACCCACCCCCGCCTTTCCCCGGTACTGTCCTATGCCTTCCATTCGTCCTATGCCTTCCATTCGTCCTATCCGTCCCATATGTCCTATTCGTCCTATCCCATCTGTTGCCTCCCCCGGCCGGTGCGGGTACAATGCCCCCCGCGCCCCGAAACGGGGGAAGGGAGGCGGTAGCCATGCGAAAGACGGTGGGCCTGCTGGTTGCGCTGGCATTCCTGGCCGCAGCGTGCGGAAATGGCGGCGGGAGCAGTGACGGCGACGTGAAGTTCCTTCCGGGAGACGGCCGGGGAGGAGATGTCACGGGGGACGGCCGGAGCGGTGATACCGGTCCCAAGGAGGCATGCACCGTCTCGCAGGATTGCCCTGCGGACCTGCCGGTCTGCGACCAGTTCTCCGGAACCTGCGTCGAGTGCAAGAAGAACGGCGACTGCACGGACAGCGACCTCCCTTACTGCAACCCTGCGACGATGAAGTGCGTCCAGTGCGTGATGAAGGAGCACTGTCCATCGGAGTACCAGTACTGCCTGGAAGGCAAGTGCTCGGACAAGCCGTGCATCCCCGGCAACAAGAGCTGCGTGGGAAACACCGTCCATGTATGCTCGCCCGACGGCATGGAGCCCAACTGGGAGGTCCAGGAGTGCGGCGGCAAGATCTGCGTCAAGGGGCAGTGCCTGGAGTGCAAGCCGAAGGAGGTTTCGTGCAAGGGGAGCAACGTGATCGAATGCTCCGCCACCGGGCAGGACTACAAGGTGCTGGAGGAGTGCAGCGGCGGCAAGGACTGCTTCGGCGGCAAGTGCCTGGTCTGCTATCCGGGCAGCAAGCAGTGCGAGGGCAACGTCTCGATGCGGTGTACCGATGACGGTGGGGGATGGGAGTTCAACCAGGATTGCGCCGAAGGGGGGCTGACCTGCTACATGGGGGCCTGCCTGAGCCCGTGCGCCGGCGACCTCAAGCAGAACACCAACGCGGGGTGCGAGTTCTTCGCCCTCGATCTCGACAACTACGAGGATTTCGACAGCAGCGCGGCTTCGGCTCAGTACGCAGTCATCGTGTCCAACACCTCGAAGACCGACCCGGCCGACGTGACGATCAAGCAGCCTGACGGCAAGGTTCTGGCCGCGGTGCTTCCCCCCATGTCGCTGCACAAGTTCGAGCTGCCGCCGACCTGGGGGCTCAACGGGACGATGAAGGGGAAGAACGCGTTCCAGGTGAACAGCAGCCGGCCGGTCGTCGTGTACCAGTTCAACCCGTTGTCCAACAAGGTCGAGGTGTTCTCCAACGATGCCTCGGTGCTGCTTCCCGCCCCAGCCATGGGGAGCGAGTACTACGTCATGGCCTACGGCTTCGGCGGGGCCAAGCCGCAGCCCGATGCCAAGCTGCCCAGCTTCTTCGCTGTGGTCGGGCTCTCCTCCGTGCCCACCCAGGTCACCTTCACGCCGTCGGTTGCCACCATGGCCGGCGGGGACATCCCGGCACTCCCGGCGGGGCAGTCGCATACCGTCGAGCTGGCCCAGGGAGAGGTGCTCAACGTGGAATCCTCACAGGGGGGAGCGGACCTGACCGGGAGTCACGTCACGGCCACTGCTGCGGTGGCCGTCTTCGGCGGGCACGAATGCCCCTTCACTTCGGACCTCTGCTGCTGCGATCACATCGAGCAGCAGCTCATGCCGGTCTCCACCTGGGGTACCCACTACATCGTGAGCAAGTTCTGGGAGCGGTGGAAGGAGAAGGACTACGTCCGGATCCTGGCCTCCGAGGACGGAACCGTCGTGACGATCAACCCGCCGCTGGTGCAGGTTCCGACCCTGGCGGCCGGCAAGTACTTCACCTTCCAGACCAACGTCAACCTGGAGATCACCGCCAACAAGCCGATCCTGGTCGGGCAGTATCTCGCGTCGAGCTACGAGATCCTGGGGATGCCCAAGGTTCTCGATTGCTGGTCCAACAGCGATTGCCCGTCTTCGTTCACGTGCGATTCCTATAGCGGTGCCTGTATCGGCCCGGACTGCTCGACCTCGTCGCAATGCTCGTCGGGGACCACGTGTGAGCTTGCGTTCGGCATGGGCAACTGTGCGCCGATCGGCGATCCCGCATTCGCCCTGGCCGTCTCCGAGCAGCAGTTCATGGATTCCTACGTGTTCCTGACTCCGGACGCCTATCTCCAGGACTACCTGAACGTGGTGGCGCCGCTCAATGCGGGCAAGGTGGTGCTGGATGACATGCAGATCCCGCCCCCCTCGTTCATTCCGGTCGGCTCGAGCGGCTACGGCGTCTACCGCACCAAGGTCAACGACGGCGTGCACACGATCTGGTCGGACAAGAAGATCGGGATCATGGTGTACGGGTACGACAACGACGTCAGCTACGCGTATCCGGGGGGAATGGGATTGGCGGAGCTGGATTTCTGAACGGCTGGGCCACGGGAACAGAGGATGCATCGACAATCCGCCAGGAGCCTGCCGGGAATAAGGTCCGGCCAGTTTGTGCTTGAACCCTGACACCGTTCCCTGTATACAGGGGGCACTTGACTCGGGGAATCGTTCGATTTTCAAGGAGGAAGGAACATGCGTCTGGTTTCCATGCTGTCGGTTCTCGCATTTGCGTTGGCCCTTGGGGGCTGTGGCAAGAAGGAAGAGCAGAAGAAGGCGGAGGAGCCCAAGAAGGTGGCGGAAGAGCAGCTGAAAAAGGCGGAGGAGGCCAAGAAGGCCGCCGAGGCGCTGGCTGCCGAGGAAGCCAAGAAGGTCGAGGAAGCGGCAAAGGCCGCCGAGGAAGCCAAGAAGGCCGCCGAGGCGCTGGCTGCCGAGGAGGCCAAGAAGGCCGAGGAAGCGGCAAAGGCCGCTGAAGAAGCCAAGAAGGCGGAGGAGGCCAAGGCCGCGGAAGAGGCCAAGAAGGCCGAGGAAGCCAAGGCGGAAGACCCGGCAGCCAAGGCGGCCGAGGAGCTGCAGCAGCGCCGCGAGCGGATCCAGGAGATCTACAAGCTCGGACGCAGCACCAACCCTGAGGACATCGCGAAGCTCGAGGAGCTCATCAAGGGCGATGCGCAGCCCTACGAGAAGGCCACGGCGCTGCGGGCCCTCAGCAGCAACAAGGTCGAGACCCTTATTCCGACCCTGAAGACGCTGGCCGAGGACAAGGACCTCGCAGTGAAGAGCGAGGCCGCCATCCTCCTGTACCAGTGGGGTGAGAAGGAGTTCTCCAAGCCGCTCATGGAGCAGCTTCTCGACCAGGGCGTGGCTATGCGCCGGGCCTTCTTCAAGGGGATCCAGGACGGCAAGTACACCTATGAGCCCGAGGCCGAGGAGTTCTTCACCAAGGCCATGGGGGCCAAGCAGGTCCACGTGAAGCTCGACGCCGCGCTCGGCATGATGCACCTGGGCAAGAACGACGTGGCCGTCGCGGCCTTCAAGGAGGCCCTGGCCGATCAGGACAAGGAGTACGTCCGCCTGACCGCGGTCAGCTACCTCGCTTCGGCCCGGGAGATCCCGGAGGCCAAGGCACTGCTGGAGCAGGCTGCCAACGACCCGAGCCCCAAGGTGGCGAACCGGGCCAAGCAGATCCTGGGCATCCTGGCTCCCGAGGGGACCCCGGCCCCCGCACCAGCGGGTGATTCCGCCGCTCCGGCCCCGGCTGCCGGGGGTGGTGCTGCCGCTCCGGCCGCAGAGCCCGCACCGGCTCCGTAGCTCCCCCCTCTATTTCAGCTTCTTCAACAGGTATTCCAGCGACTTGCGGTGAATGCCGCCGCGTCTTGCTGCCTCGGAGATGTTGCCGCCGCACAGGTCGAGCAGGCGGGTCCAGTACTTCTCCTCGAATGACGAGACGATCGCGTCCTTGGCATCCTTGTAGGGGAGGCTCAAGTAGTGATCGAAGTCCGGAACGCCGGGCTGGATGACCGGCGGGCGGGTGTGGAGGTCCACGTCGAGCTCGACTCCGTCGGAGAGCAGGCAGGCCCGCTCGATCACGTTCCTGAGCTCCCGGACGTTGCCCGGGAAGGACCAGGTGCAGAGGCGCGACAGCTCCGAGTGCGGCAGGGTATAGCGCTTCTTGTCCCGGCGTGAGAACTGCTCCAGGAAGTGGTCGACGAGCTGGGGGACGTCCTCGGGCCGTTCGCGCAGCGGCGGGATGCGCAGCTTGACCACGGCCAACCGGTAGTACAGGTCCTCCCGGAAGTGCCCCTGAGCGACTTCTTCCTTGAGGTTCCGGTTCGTGGCTGCGGGAATGCGGACGTCGACCTCACGCGAGGTATCGGAGCCGACGGCCTTCACCTCCCTGCGCTCGATGAGGCGCAGCAGCTTGCCCTGGAGAGCAAGCGGCAGCTCTCCGATCTCGTCCATGAAGACCGTGCCGCCTGCAGCGGACTCGATGATTCCCTTGCGGCCTGCGACTGCGCCGGTGAATGCCCCCTTCACGTGTCCGAACAGCTCGCTCTCGATGATCGATTCGGGGATGGCGGAGCAGTCGACGATCTCAAAGGGGCCGTTGTTGCGGGGGGAGAGGTCGTGGATGGCCCGAGCGGTGAGCTCCTTGCCGGTTCCGCTCTCCCCTTCGACCAGGGCGGTGGCATCGGTCCGAGCGACCCGCTGGATGAGTGCGAACAGGTGGCGCATCTGGCTGGAGGAGCCGACCAGCTCGCCGAGGCGGCTGCCGGTGGTGAGCTCGAGGTCGACCCGTTCCCGTCCCTCCTTGTACTTGAGCTGGGTGTTGCCCGCGGTGATGCGGCAGGAGGGGGGGAGCCAGGCATCGGCGACGGCCAGGGAATCGATCAGGATGCCGTTCTTGCTGCCGAGGTCGGTGATGCGGTTGCCCTTTTCCGTGGCCTCGATGCGGAAGTGCTGTCTCGACACGGTGTCGTCGGCGAGCACGAGGTCGTTGTCCGGTGCGCTGCCGACGCGCAGGATGAGGCCCTCCCTCGAGAGCCGAGTCCCCTTGTCCGGCCCTCTGACCACCTCGAGGTCGAAGGAAGGTGCGGACAGCCGCTCCACCTCGGAGGCGAGGAAGACGGTCCTGGTTCCCCCGTCGCTTACTGGCCCGCGGTGATCGTTTCCGTCCATTCCTTGTCCTCTTGGATGGTGAAGTCCCGCTCGGTGCTCTTGTCGCCGGCCCGTACGACGAGCTTGTGCGGGCCGACGGAGAGCTTCAGCTCGATGATGTTGAGCCCCTGCTCAGGTTTCCGGAGGATGTCGTCGACGAGAACTTCGGCCGAGGCTGGGAAGTAGCGAAGGCGGAATACTCCGGTAGAAAGCCGCTGGAGCTGTTTGCCGAGAATGCGCGGGGCAGGGTGGGAGAGGTCGAACTCCTGGGTGACGTAGCCGTCCCGCTCGATGCGGACGTGCCTGGGCTTCTCCCCTGCGACGGATGCGATCCGCTGGGGAGGGTTGCCCTCGAGCTTGCCGTCCACGTACACCAGAGCGTCGTGCGGGACCACGGTGAGGCGTGTGAGGGAGCGGTCCGGAGGAGGTGCGGGTCGCTCGGACAGGTCGGTTGCGGGTTGCTCGGAAAGGCTGTCCGGAACGGGCTCCGGGGGAGGCTCCAGGGGGGGGCGTCCCATGTCTTCCACCCGTCCCGGGGGTTCCGTTGGCTCCACAGGTCCCATGTTCTTCCCGTCCAGCGCCTCCCCGCCCCCCCCGGCATGGGCCGACGTCGCCGCATCGGTGACGGCCGACGCTGCATCGGCTCCCGGAGGGCCCGCAACGACGTCGAGGCGGCCGGCGGCAGCGGCGTCGGTGGAAGCACGCACGTCCGCAGCGGGTTTCCCGGCCGCGGGTGGCACGGCCTGCTCGGCCTCGGCCTGGTCGGCTGCCGCAGCTTCCACGGCCATGGTTTCCTCCGCCGTCGGGTTGCGGCCCAGCAGCCAGTGGAACCCGAAGTAGTCGGCTGCGGCCAGCCCGCCCAGGGCAAGGCCGGCAGCGAGCAGGGCGATTGCGGCGGACCGGCGCTTGGGGAGCGGCGTCGGCGTGACCACGACGCTGCGGGTCCGGTCGGGCTGCGGCTCCCGGCGCAGGCGCAGAGGGGCGGACGGGAGACCGGCCTGGAGGTCGTACGGGTCGAGCGGCGATGCGTCGAGCACCTGGGCACGCTCCTCCTCGTCCACGCTGGCCTCGGCAACGGACCGCCGCCGGCTGCCGTACAGCATGTTCAGCGTGTCCGCGACGTCCCCCTCGGTCACGATCCAGTGCTGCTGCTGCATGAGCTGCGCGAGTGCCCGTTCGAGCCCCGTGCCGTTGGGATAGCGTCTCTCCGGCTCCCGTTCGAGGCAGCAATGGACGATCCGGGCGAGCTCCGGAGGGAGGGCGGGGCGGATGTCGAGCAGCGGTGCGAACCGGGTCTCCTTGACCCGCACGAGCACCTGCATGTCCGAGTCGCCGCTGAACGGGCGCCTGCCCGAGAGCAGCTCGTAGGCCACGATGCCGAAGGAGAACACGTCGCTGCGCTGGTCGAGCGGCTTCCCCTCCGCCTGTTCCGGCGACATGTAGGGGAACTTGCCCTGGAGCACCCCGGTCATGGTGTGTCGGCTCAGACGCTGGCTGGCCTTGGCGATGCCGAAGTCGCCAAGCTTGACTGCCCCTTCCCACGACACGAACACGTTGGCAGGGCTGATGTCGCGGTGAACGATGTCGAGCGGCTCTCCCTTGTTGCTCTTCTTGTCGTGGGCGTAGCCGAGCCCACGCGACACCTGCCAGAGGGTGTGCACCGCGATGGGGAGCGGCAGGATGAACCGGCGTTCGGCACAGGTCGCCAGCACGTCTCGCAGGTCCACCCCGTCGACGAATTCCATGGCGATGAAGTAGTCGGGACCGAGGCGCCCGAGGTCCAGGATCTGCACGATGTTGCCATGCTGCAGGCGGGCGGCCAGCAACCCTTCGTCCACCAGGCGGCGGATGAACTCCGGCTCGCTCGCATAGACCGGGAGGATCTTCTTGATGATGACCTTGCGCTCGAAGCCTGCCTCGCCCTGCATCGCGCCGAGGAAGATCTCGGCCATGCCGCCGATGGCGATCCGGCGAATCAGCTTGTATCGACCCACGCTCAGAGCCACGCGCTCACTCCCCATGGGGCCGGTCCTTGCTCCGACGACATGGGCCGGGACCGTCCGTTCTCCTTGCAGCGTCCGACCCTTGTCGATGGCTGCGGCCTCACTTGGCGAAGCAATTCCGATCAGCCTCCTTAGTCTATCTTCCGCCGTCTTCGCCGGTCCGTCCGGGCCTTCGCCTGCGGGCCAGGGCGCCCTTCAGGTCGGCCAGACGGATCTCGCCGAGTACCAGCAGCACGGCGCAGTATAGCACAAATCCGAGACCAAGCCGCAAGAGAAGCCAGAAGAGCCCGCCCGGGTGGGGGATGACGGCATGGAGCCCCACGATCACCCCGGCCGCGACGGCCGTCCGCAGGAAGGTGGCGAGCGGAAGGAACGTGCCGAACAGCCTTCGGCACAGGACTCCCGCCGCAACGAACCCTGCGAACATGGCCAGGCTGCTGGCCATGGCTGCCCCCTCGCCACCAAGTCGGGGAATCGCCAGTACGTTGAAGAGCACGGAGAGCAGCAGCATTCCGGCAAACAGGAGCATCGACCAGGTCGGCCGACCGCTTGCCGTGAAGATGTTCGCATTGATCATCACGCTGGCAAAGAAGAGGTAGCCGACGGACAGAATGGCGAAGGACCTGGCGCCGGCAGCGTAGACCGAGGGGAAGAACGACAGGGACATGAGCGACTCGGCATCGCACGCGACTACCGCCACGAGCCCGGCCAGGAACGCCAGGACGTAGCGGTTCGTGGTGGCCACGTAGCTTCTTGCTCGCTCGAGGTCGTTGGAGAACGTGGCGCCGGATACCAGGGGAAACACGACGAACGCCACCGAGATCGTTGCCACGTACGGAAGCTGCCCGAGCTGCAGCGCAAGCCCGTAGACGCCGGTCTGGCTTTCGGCGGTCCCCAGCTCCGGCGGCGCCAGGGCCATGAGGAGCTGCAAATCGATCTGGAGCAGCCCGTTGAGGAAGAACGCGTACACCAGGGTCTTCCATTCGAACGAGAGGAGCGACCGCCACGACACCTTCTCCCCGGCCGGCAGCCTCCCCAGCACGACCGTAGCCAGCACGAGGAGCACCACCGCGGTCGCCAGGAAGCCGCCGATGGCCCCGGTGATTGCAAACCCAGCGGCCACGAACGCGATGGTCAGGGCGACTTTCATCGTCGCGAAGAGCATGTCCATGGTCGCCTGGTGACGGAACCGCTTCAGGCCGTTCATGCAACCGATGATCACGGCGTAGAAGGAGTAGAGCAGGACGATGGGAGCCGCAAACCTGAGGTAGAAGGCCAGGTCGCTCTGGCGGTAGAAGCGCGTCGCAATGAAGTCCGCTCCGAAGAACAGGGCCAGGGTGAGCCCGCCGCCGATGACCGCCTGGAGCTTCAGCGTCTGCCACTTGACCGATCGGGCCCGGTCCTCGCGCTCCGAGATGAACTTGGAGACGGCCTGGATCGCTCCGCCGATGAGCACCATGTTGAGCAGGTTGATGAGTCCGACGACGACCCGGTACTCGCCGTAGATCTCCCCGGTGGTGTCACCCGACAGCTTCTCGAACAGCTTGGGGAGGAAGATCACGAGCAGGAAGCCCGTGGCCATGAAGTAGAGCTTTGCCAGGGTCAGCCAGAAGACGCCCGAACCGGCCTGCCTGGCGGTAGTGGGGGACATGCTCACGGGGGCTCCTATCGGGTGCGGGTCCAGGCCTGCCGGATGATGCTCT
This sequence comes from Deltaproteobacteria bacterium, assembly GCA_016875215.1. Taxonomy (GTDB): domain Bacteria; phylum Myxococcota_A; class UBA9042; order CAIXZC01; family CAIXZC01; genus CAITUV01. Next base: position 10,244 of record VGRX01000029.1, on the reverse strand, counting down.
CCGAGACTCGGTCGAGCGGCGAGTAGTCGGTGAGCTTCTCCCCCGGGGCCGTGGTCTCCCAGATGAGCAGACCGGAGAAGAGCTGTCGGCGGCTATCGGGGAAGGCCTTGAACAGTGCCTTGAACGACTCGACCTGGCAGAGCTCGTCCGTGCGGGCCTGGCGCAGGTAGTCGGCCGGCTCGGTGGCACACCCTTCGATCGCCCGGTAGCCCGTCTCGACCAGGAGGATCCTCATCTGTGCCGCTTCTGCGTACCGTTCGAGCGTTCCGATCTGCCGGTTCCATGCCGGGTCCAGCTCCGTCGCGGTGGGGTGCGGGTCCGATGTCAGCGAGTACCAGGCGGTCAGGCCGATCTGATCACAGCAGGCGTTCCAGAAGTCATCGTCGAGGACCGGGAGCTCGACCCGGTCCGCGCCATAGGTGATGGGTCCGAAGAACTCGGAGTGCAGCTCGTGGAAGATGCTCAGCCAGCGGTTCCGGTCTTCGGCGGTGCGGGTCAGCGAGACCATCTCGGTGGCGGGGATGAAGAAGCTGACGTGGTTGTCGGCTGCCATCTGGGCGTAGAACACGGCGAACTCCCGGTACGCGTTGAAGAAGGTCTTGTGGTCGGGGGGCTGAAGCTCCCCGCGCCAGCCGTTGTCCGGCGGATCCACGTGGAGGTTCCAGCCAACGCGCAGGCCGAGGCGCCGGGCAGCCTGGGTTGCCTGGACCAGGCAGAAGTCGCGGGGGGAGTAGTCCACGGGGTAGATGCTCCTGGAATCGGTCTGGAACACGACGACGAACTGGACCGTGTTCGCGCCCATCGCCTGGATGCGCTTCAGGATTGCCTGGAGGTCCGGGTGGCAGTACCCGCCTGCGCTGTAGCTCGTCAGGCTCACCCCCTGGATCCAGTCCGGCTGCGGTGCGTGGGAGAACACCTCGACCCGCACTTCCCAGTGACCGGTGTTGTCCTGGTAGAGGGACAGCTTGTCATCCGAGTAGGTGATCTCCTCGCCTTCGGGAAGGTAGAACACCAGCTCCCCCGGCCCGGCAACCGTGAGCACCGTTCCGTCCCGCACCGGCACGGGCTGGCCGTCGACCATGACCTGCAGTCCCCAGGCCTCCTCTCCGGGAAGGTCGGAGCCGCGGGGGGCCGAGCACCGGCGGTCACCCTGGAAGCATACCTTCCCGCCGACGTGGCGGAAGAGGTAGTACATGTCCGGAACAAGGTCGAATCCGGTTCGAAGGTAGGGCTGCCCAGCCTCGATTCTGAAGGTCCCCACCTCCTGCAAGGGAACCCGCTCCCGGGGCTTCCCGCAACCTGAGACGATTCCCCCGCCGAGCAGCAGGACCAGCATTCCGGAAGCCAGAAAAGCCCCCACCCGTACGTTCCTCAGCGTGGACACGTTCCGCATGAATCCCTCCCCGCGCACCCGGATTATAGGGGACATTCCATAGCCGGGCAATTCTCCGGCCCGATCCACTGTCGAAGCGTTACAACGGGAGGGAATCGAGCAGGGCCAGCGCCGTAGCGAAGAACACGACCAGGGCGACCGCCAGCGTCACGTTCCCCCAGGCGGCCCGCCGCACCCGCTGGGTCCGAAGAGCGGACGGATCGGCGTCGAGCCGCTCCAGGCGCCGCACCCGGCTGGCGATGGAGGGGTGAGTCAGGCTCCCCTTTCGAATCGAGAGCTGGTTTGCTGTTGCCAGCCGCAGCAGGGACGAGGCCACGAGCCGCGGCGCCTCCACGGCCCACGCCGCGTACAGGTCCGCCTGCCGCTCGAAACGTCTGGCCATCATGCCGAACACCCCCAGCAGGTAGACCGCCTCCAGGAGCACCACGGCCAGCGCAAGCTGCTGCTGCGTCTCGATCATGTCTTCCACCAGCGACAGCCCCAGCAGCACGAACGCGGACGACAGGATCGCCAGCAGGAAGTTGAACGCGAGGTGATGGAACCGGGCGTGCCCGACCTCGTGTGCAACGACGGCTACGACCTCCTGCGGAGGCAGCGACCGGATCAGGTAGTCGGTCAGGAACACCGTTCGGTGACCGGGCAGAAGGCCGCTCACCGCAGCATTGGCCACCCGCCGCTCCCGCGTCAGCCACACGTGCACCCGCGACAGGTCGACGCCGGCCCGGCGGGCCAGCCGGGCCAGGAGCGGCAGAAGCACTTCCCCGTCCGGAAACGAGGCCAGCGGAACCCGGTCGAACAGGAGCCCGATGTAGTAGGGTGACAGCACGAACAGCAGGAACAGCAAGGTACCGGCCAGGGCGAAGCCGAACATCGGATTCCGGTCCAGCCACTCGGCCACGAGCGGCACGTCCGACGCCAGCAGCCGGTACACGTTGAGGTAGAGGAGCTGGGGCAGGAGCATCACGGCAACCGTGCGGGCCTGGCGCCTCCACTCCGCTGCCAGCGGTGCGGGCAGACCGCGAAGTTGCAGCAGCGTCCGGCCGATCATCACCCTCAACCCGAGGAACGGGAGGAGAAAGGGGAGCAGGAGGAACAGGTCGGATACGAGGAAGAGCTCGCTGGAGAAGAAGAGCCGCTCGAACGAGCCCTTGAGCCGGAACACGTGGATGTGGGCGAAGTAGAGGGCGGAGAGCCCCACCACCATGGCCTGGCTCAGGTGCCCCACCCGGAGCACCACCCCGTCCCCGGTCCGCTCCGCCCGCTGCAAGGAGCGCCTGAGCTGCCAGCGGAAGAGCAGCCACAGGCCCATCGAGAACAGGATGGACGTCCCCACGACACCCGACAGCCCGGCCCACGCATCCATCTCGAGTGAGATGAGCACCGGGGTGCGGACGTACAGCGTGATCAGCGGGACGATGAGCAGGAACAGGGTGACGAAGTCCATGGACGCCCCGGCACTGGGGCCGGACGGCTCCGGCCGGCCGCCAGTATACAGGTCAATCGGGTCCCCGGGCAAGACGAGTCATGCCTCGGCCAGCCTGTGTGTTGACACGAGAAACCGCAGCAGCTATCTTGGTCATGATTCCCGGCCGATGGGCTGCTGGGGGAGCGAGGGGTTCGGAGGAGGATGGGAAACATCTTCGGAGCACGGTTTCGGGTCGTAACCTGGGGCGAGTCGCACGGGCCAGCGATGGGGACCGTGGTGGACGGCTGCCCTGCGGGCCTCGAGCTGACCGAGGAGACCCTCCGGGCGGAGCTGGCGCGGGACATACCGGATCCGCTCCTGGGCACCGGTCGGGGCGAGCCGAACGAGGCGGAGCTCCTTTCCGGGGTGTTCGAAGGGCTCACCCTTGGGACTCCCATCAGCATTCTCATCCGGAATGCCGGGGTGCAGAGCGAGTTCTACCGCAAGCTGAAGGACAAGCCGAGGCCAGGCCACGCGGACCTGACCTATCGCCTGCGCTACGGTCACGTGGATTGGCGGGGGGGCAGCCGGGCCAGCGGACGGGAGTGCATCTCCCGGCTGGCCGCTGCGGCCGTTGCGCGGGCTCTGCTCGGCCGTTTCGGGATTGCCGTTTCCTCGCGGGTCATCGAGCTGGCGGGCATCTCGATCGGGACCACGGACGACCTCGATCGGGCCCGCACGAAGGCCGTGGCCGCGAAGAAACAGGGAGATTCCACAGGCGGCATGGTGCAGATCGCGGCCACCGGAGTCCCCGGCGGAATCGGTGCGCCGGTCTTTGACAAGCTCGAGGCCGATCTGGCCCGGGCGATCCTGGGCATCGGGGGGGTCAAGAGCTTCGCGAGCGGTGCCGGCTGCGGTGCCGCCGCCGCCCTGGGCAGTGGATTCAACGACGAGCTCGAGTGGCGCGACGGGAAGGTGGCCTCCCGGACCAATCGGGCGGGGGGGGTTCTCGGCGGCATCTCCACCGGCGAGGCGGTCTGGTTCCAGTTCAAGGTCAAGCCGACCCCCAGCATCAATCTGCCGCAGCAGACCGTCGACCTGGCGTCGGGGAGCGACGCCGTCATCACCTCGAACGGCCACTTCGATGCCAATTTCACCCCCAGGGCCGCGGTCGTGGCCGAGGCAATGACCTGCCTCGTGCTGGCCGACCATCTCCTGGAATCGGGGTGCATTCATCCGACCCGGCTGGACCAGTCGCCGCTGCTTCGCGACCGAGGCGGACCCCGCACCTGATGAGCACCACCTCCCGGCCTTTCTTCCTGATTGCCGTTGCCCTGCTGCTCCTGGTCTGCGGTCTCCTGTCCGGGGACTGGCGCCGGGCGGCAGACGTGATGACGTACGGCAACTTCGACTTTGCTCCATCGGAGGGGCAGTCGGGGATCATGTACCTCGCGCCCGGCACGCCCGACCTGGCCATCCGCAAGGTCTACGAGTTCGGCCGGGGGATCCTGTGGCATCCGCTTGTCGCACTGAGCACCCTGTTTGCCATCGTCCTGTTCTGGAGGCGCTTTCGAGATCCGGACTCGGCTGCGGGAAGCCGCCGGTGGCTCGTGCAGTGGCTCGGCTTCGTGGGGACTCGCGTCGGCATGCTGCGGACCGGGCAGGTGCTGCCGGTCCAGCGGTGCACGCTGGGGGTGCTCCCGGTGCTCAACTGCCAGACGTGCGAGATGGCCAACGGCGCCTGTCCCATTGCGGCCATCCAGGCATCTCTCCGGCACCAGGACATCCCGATGCTGGCGGTCGGGGTCGTGACCGCTGCCGGACTGGCCGCGGGGCGCTGGTTCTGCGGCTGGCTTTGCCCGTTCGGCCTCATCGAGGATCTGCTGGACCGCCTGTCCCGCGACCGGCTGCGCCTGCCCCGCAGGCTCGAGTACGGGCGTTTCGTCATGCTCGGCCTGGTCGTGCTGGTCCCGATTGGGCTGGGCCTTGCGGGGGTCGTGCAGATCTTCCCGTTCTGCTCCACGGTGTGCCCGTCCGGCATGATCCTGGGGCTCGCCCCGTACTACCTGACCACGGGCAAGCCGGCGGTTGCCGCAATCCTGTCCGCACCGGCAGCGCAACCTGGGGCGTTTGCCGTAGTGGCCGGGCACCTGGCCGGGCTCGTGGCCTACCTCGGCCTGGCCCTGAATGTGAAGGGGCGGTTTTTCTGCCGGTACCTGTGCCCGTTGGGCGCGTTCCTCGGGCTGTTCAACCGCGTCTCGCTCGTTCGCATCGAGAACGACCCCACCGGCTGCGGCGAGTGCAGGGCGTGCGTGGGCGGATGTCCTACCGGAAGCGCCGGGCCGGTCGATGACTTCCTGGCCGCTTCGGGCTGCATCCGGTGCGGGCGGTGCGTTCGGGCCTGCCCGTCCGGAAACCGGCAGTGGACGGTCGGGTGGGGCGGCCGCACAGAGGTGAAACATGTTCGGAATTGATCCCTATTCGCTCCCGCTCAAGCTGCGCCTGAAGCTGCTCGGTGCCGCGATCCGGCGCAGGTCGATGACTCCGTCCGGAATGGCGGAGCACGCCCGACGTCACACCGCGTTCTACCGGCGGTTCTACGAGGGGCACGACACCGGCGACTTCGAGTCGCTGCCCGTGCTGGAGAAGCGCCATGTGAAGGACGTGAGCCCCTACGACCTGCTGGCCGAGCCGTACCGCGACAAGGTGGTGCTGTACGGCGAGACCACCGGTTCCACCGGGAGCCCGACGCCCGCATTCTATACCCGTGAGGAGTTCCGCTCTGCTCGCGTCATGGCCTTTGCCGCGCCCCACCTGGACGCGTTCCGGCCCCGGCGCGGGGAGAGCCGCACCTGCCTCAACGGCCTGGCGTTCGGGTTCACCATAGCGGGCATGAGCTTCGGCGACGTGTTGGAGGCAGCCGGGGGGCTGGTCGCGAACGTCGGGTCCCGCTCGACGCTGGCCACTCCGCCCCGCATTGCCCGCGCCATCGCCCGCCTCGAGCCCGCTGCCGTCGCTGCCGCCCCCATCGACTTCCTCTCCTGGATGCGGATCGTCCGGGAGGACTACCCGGACCGATACCCGCAGGTGGTGGCCGGGATGAAGCTGCTCCTGTCCACGGCCGAGCTGTGTGCGGACAGCCGTACCCGGCGCATCTCCGAGCACTTCGGCCTGAGCCACATCGACGTGTACGCCTGCGTCGAAGGGTTCTTCACGCTTCCGTGCACCTGCGGCAGCAAGCACATCCTGCCCGCCTATCACGTGGAGCTGTTCGACGAGGACCTGAAGCTCATCGGCCGCACCGGGACCGGGCGCCTTGCGTTCACCAACCTGGTCAAGAAGTCGAGCCCGCTGGTGCGTTACCTGCTGGACGACTGGGCCACCATACGGGAATGCGACTGCCCGCTCGGGTTCCGGCTTGCCGTAGTACCGCATGGCCGATACGAGCTCAACGTTCCCCTTTCCGGTCAGATCGCGAACGTGGAGCAGATCGAGGAGTGCCTGTTCCGGTTCGGCCTCTTCGGAGACTACCGGATCGAGATCCACGACGACCGGATGGAGCTGACGGTCGAGCAGTACACCGACGAGCCGGTACCGGCGCAGGCCATTTCGGCCGGGTTTGCCGAACGGTTCGGCATGGTGACGAAGGTCGCCGGGGTTCCGTTCGGGACGATCACCGCGTACCGGGAGCCCCGGGGCAGGAAACCGATCCTGAAAGTTCGGGACCGACGGTCCACGGCGCGCCAGGAGGTCCCGGAGTTCCTGTAGGGGCCGACAGGGGGACGAACCTGCCGCGGGAAACGACGGCCAGCTCGACCTCGCGGGTATCGTTGCCCTCCTTGTCCAGCGTGATCGTGCCGGTCACGCCGGGATGATGCTTCGTCTGGAGCATGTTGTCCTTGATGCATGGCCGGTCGGTGCAGTCCCCCCGCTCGATGGCGGCCCAGATGATCTGCAAGGCATCGTACGAGTGCGCCGCAAACGAGTCCGGGGCATGTCCGAAGCGGGCATGGAAGCGGGAGAGAAAGTCCCGCGTGACCGGGTCCGGCCGGCACGGATTGAACGGGAAGGTGACGATGACCCCCTCTGCTGCCTCGCCTGCCCCCTGAAGGAACGCAGGGTGCACCATCCCGTCCGCCCCGTAGATCGGCAGGCCGATGCCCGCGTCCCGGATCTGCCGCACCAGCCGTGCGCACGGCGTGTAGAGCCCCCAGAGCACCAGCGCATCGGCATTGGACTTGCGGAGCGCCTCGATCGGCTCGTCGAACCGCTCCGCCTTGCCCGAAAAGAACAGGTCCACGACCACTGGAGTACCGGCCTCTTTGGCAATGCGGGCGATCTCCGCCCCCCCCATCTTGCCGTAGCGGTTGTCCTCACGGAACAGAGCGACCCGCTTGCGTCCGTCGGTTCCGAACAGCCGCGTCGCCAGCGCCCTCCCCTGGAGCACGTCGTCGGCCAGGCATCGGAACACCCAGTAGGTGCCGGTGCGGGTGATGCTCGGGTCGGTCGAGGTGGTGGTGATCATGGGGACCTGGGTCTTGGCCACCACCATCTCCACCACGTGCGTGACCGCACTGTTGATCGCTCCGATGATGGCATTGACTTCCTGCTCGTAGACGAGGTTGACCACGAGGTCGCCGGCCAGGCTCATGTTCCCCTGGTCGTCCACCGGAATCAGCTCCACCCGGCGCCGGGTCTCTTCGGCCCGGGCGTTGATCTCCTCTGCGGCCAGCGTCACGCCATCGAGCTGGCTCGTCCCATACCCCGAAGCCGGGCCGGTGAGTGGTCCCACGACTCCGATCCTCACCGTCTCGACCGGACGCTCGATCGGGACGAGCGGCGGTACGGCCTGAGCTCCTGCCTCGGCAGGATGCGTCGGCTCCCTGGCGCAGGCAAGCAGAACGATGCAGTTTGCAGCCAGCGCAATTGAAAGCAACCTCGGATTCATCGAATCAGAGACCGTGCGCCCGGGCATGGGTCTGGATGCGCAGCGCATCGATGCGGGCCTGGTCGAGGAACTTGAACTGCCCCTCCTCGATGACCGCGAACTCGACGATCCGCATGTCGTTTCCGGTGTGGTCGAAGCTGATGAGTCCGGTGGCCCCTTCCAGGTCCTTGACGCGGGCCAGCTCGTCGCGTACCAGCGCCCGGTTGAGCCCCTTCTCCTTGCCGTTCTTGTTTCCCGAGTTGAGAACCGCACGCCCCATGGCCAGCATGGCGTCGTAGCCGTGGGCGGAGAAGGAATCGGGGGCCTTGCCGTACTTCTTCGTGTAGTTGGCGATGAAGTCCTTGTTGACCCCGGAATCCCGGTAGTGGTTGTAGGGGAAGGTGACCACGACCCCTTCCGAGTCCTGGCCCGTGATGTCGATGTAGGTCTGGCTGACCAGGCCGTCCGCACCGAAGATGACCGCGTCGATTCCCATGGCCCGGGCCTGCCGCGTGACCAGCGACGCCTCCTTGTACATGCCCCAGATCACGATCGCTTCCGGGTCATAGTCCTTCACGATGCGGAGCTGCGGGATGTAGTCCTCCGGTTTGGCATCAGCGGCAAGGTCTATCTTCAGCTTGACCGTCACGGGATGGCCGAGGCGCTGCGCCACGCGGGCGATCTCCATGCTGCCCATGCGGCCGTACCGGTTGTTCCTCTCGATGATGGCCACCCGGGTGAGCCCCAGGTCCTTGTAGATGAGCTTGGCCATGGCCCGCCCCTGCGACCAGTCGTCGGCCAGGATGCGGAATGCCCACGGAATGATGATCTGCGAGATGGTCGGGTCGGTCGAGATGGACGTCATCTGGACGACCTCCGACTTCAACGCCACCCGGATGCCCACGTGCGTCGTGTCCGAAGACATGGAGCCGAGGATGCCCAGCACCTCCTCGTCGAAGATCAGCTCCACCATCATGTGGCCGTCGACGCCCATCACCGCCTTGTCGTCCCGGGTGATGAGCTCGAACGGCATGCCCTGGTAGCCCCCTTGGGCGTTGAGCTCTTCCATGGCCAGCGTGGCGCCCTTGAGCATGTTGCCCGAGTAGTCCTGGGCAGGCCCCGACAGGCAGCCGATGAAGCCGATGCGGACCGTCTCCCCCTTGTACTCCGACTTCTCGTACTGGATGCGGTCCACGAAGTTGCCGTACGGCTTGGTCGTCACCGGCAGGCCGTAGGGCTCCTTGTCGTACTGGTAGAAGGCCTGGCTCAGGTACGGCTCCAGGACCGACTGTCCCGCGTTGGGAACGGGCTGCCATGCCGTGGGGCCAGGCTTCTCCTCCGGCCCGACGTAGGTCAGCAGCGGGGCCGCCAGGGCAGCGCCCGACGTTGCCGGGGCCTCCCTGGGACAGTTGCATCCGCAAGCAAGCACAAGCACGGCGAGCAGGAGCGGGCCCAACATTGCTCCAATCCTGTCAAAGGTCTTCATGTCACTCCTCCTTCCCGGTGGATATCCCATGTCCCAGGCCGTCCGAGGTGGCCACCCAGATGCTCCCGTCCTGGTCGAAGTCCGCCTGCCAGACGAAGTTGTAGGGGATGGCCGTCTCCGTCCGGTAGACCTTGCCCCCCTTGCCATCCGCGTCCGCAATGGTCAGGGTACCGTACGTCCCCTTGTCGTCCGAAACCCGGCGATAGGTGTACCACTGATCGTTCACGAACCCGGCAAGCCCCTTGTCCGAGCTGACCCAGGCCGTCTTGCCGTGCGCCTTGACCGAGTTCAGGAAGTTCGACGGCAGCCCGTGGTCCTCGTCCCAGTCCCGGAAGTTCTTGCCGTCATAGCGCGTCACTCCGAAGTAGGAGGAGACCCAAACGTACCCCTCCGAAAACGAGCTGGCCGTGCTCATCTGGGACAATATGCCGTCGTTGCGCAGAAGGTCGACGGTGAACGACTTGTCCGGATCGTGGTAGGCCTGCCAGTGATTCCTGTCGACCGTGTACTCGAGGAGCCCCGACCCCCATGCTGCCAGCCAGATCTTGTTGGGGGACGACGAGATGCCGTAGCACCACACCTCGTCCATCGGCGCATTGTCCAGGTACCAGCTCTTCCACGCGCCGGTCTTCTTGTTGTACACGCTCGTGCCGTCCGTAGTCGCAATCCAGATCTCGTCCCCGAGGTGAGTGACGCCGTAGACCACGTTGTTGATGAGCCCTTTCGGCTCAGGGTTCATGGGGTTCTGTCCCTCCGGCATGCGGAAGTTGGTGAACTTCCGCCCGTCCCACCAGGTGAGCCCCTTGAACGTCCCGAACCAGGCGTGTCCGTCCTCGTCCACATCGATGGAGACCACTACCCGGTACGCAATTCCATCGTTGGCCCCGGGAGCGGATTCGACGGGAAGCACCGTCCACTTCCCGGTCTTGCGGTCCATGTACGCCGCACCGTGCCGGGTGCCCGCATAGACACGGTCCGGCTTCGCCTTGACCGCGTAGACCCAGTGATCGGGCAATCCCTGCTCCTTGCGAAG
>VGRX01000028.1 GCA_016875215.1 Deltaproteobacteria bacterium | reverse complement strand
GGCGGTCCAGGAACAGGGCCAGCATTCCGAACGAGAGCATGAGAATGGCGGCCAGCGACCCCCAGGCCGCCAGCGTCCGGTCCCACGACTTCGACTTCGTCAGCCCCGCCACCGCACTGATCACCAGGATCCCCGCAGCCAGGCCGCCCAGGAAGAGGTAGATCGGAATCTGCATCTCCCACACGTCGAGATGGGGGTCCACTCCGGGGTTGCTCCTGTAGGTCATCGTCTCCATCGGTTCCCCTCCAGCGCCGCAAGGCACCTGCAGGTCATCGTCTCCATCGGTTCCCCTCCAGCGCCGCAAGGCACCTGCAGGTCATCGTCTCCATCGGTTCCCCTCCAGCGCCGCAAGGCACCTGCAGGTCATCGTCTCCATCGGTTCCCCTCACTCCAGGAAGAAGAGGTTCGGCTCGAGGCCGGTCTCGGGGTGCCTGACCTCGTAGGCACGGGAGGCGAGCAGCTTCCAGACCGGGGAATCGGGATCGTTCAGGTCTCCAAATGCCAGCGCTCCGGTGGGGCAGACCGACACGCATGCCGGCAATCCGCCTCCAGCGGTCCTGTGCAGGCAGAAGGTGCACTTGTCGATATGCCCGTCCGGGTGCACGAATCGGGCATCATACGGGCACGCGGCCATGCAGGCCTTGCACCCGCTGCACTTGTGGGCCGAAACCAGCACGGCGCCGCCCTCGTTGACGTGGGACGCACCTGTGGGGCACGCGGTCACGCAGGCCGGGTGCTGGCAGTGGTTGCAGCGCTCCGAGCGGATCTCGAGCTGCAGGTCCGGGCTCGTCCCCGAGGTCTCCTGCACGACCCAGTCCCGGTAGCAGCCCTCCGGGACGTTGTTCTCGGTCTTGCACGCGATCACGCATGCGCTGCAGCCGACGCACCGCTTCGTGTCCACGGTCATGGCGAATCTTCGGGTCGTCGATGACATGTTCTACACCCTTTCCAGCCGGACGAAGTTCACGTTCATTCCGGTACCCCCCATGATGGGGTCGGTCTTGAAGCGCGTCACCAGGTCGGAATCGCTGGCCCCCTTTCCATAGGCATGTGTGAGGCCCTTCTCCTTCGTCCCCCAGCCGTGCACCAGGTAGACGCAGTCGGGCCGGATGCGCCGGGTCGCCTTGACCCGGACCGGGCCGGACCGGGCATCGTCCTGGTTGACCAGCATGATCCGGTCGCCGTCGGTCAATCCCTGCTCCGCGCAGATGCGGTCGTTCACCCAGACCTCGTTTTCGGCAAACACCTCGCACAGCAGGCGGTTGTTGATCGTCCTGCCGAAGGAGTGGCTGGGGGCGCGACCGAACAGCATCCGGAACATGCCGGGCGGCGGTTCCTCGGGGGGCGTGTAGACCGGCAGCGGGTCAAAGCCGGCGTCCCGGAGTTGACCGGAGTAGAGCTCGATCTTCCCTGACGGGGTACCGAACGTCAGCTCCAGGCCGTCCTCCTCGAACGCCGGCGGCGCCTTGCCCACGATCACTCCGGTCCTGCGCAGGTCGTCGCAATCGTACCCTGCTGCGTGGACGCGGTGCATCGCGTACTCGGTGCTGTCCTTCCACGGGAAGTAGTCCGACAGCCCGATGCGACGTCCGATCTCCTGTGCGATCCACCAGCCGGGCTTCGAGTCGAACATGGGCTCCACGACCGGCTGGCGCACGGCAAGGAACGGCACCTTGTAGGTGGCCGCATACACGTCGTCGCACCGCTCCAGGTAGGTGCACTCGGGCAGCACGACGTCCGCCCACCCTGCGATCTCCACCGGCAGGACGTCGACGACGGCCAGGAAGTCCAGTGCCTGGATCGCCTCCTGCACCCGGGCGGGAGAGGGGAGGGATTTCACCAGGTTCGTCCCGTACACGAGCCATGCCCGGATGTCGTACTCCGACGTCCCCGGGATGGTGGCGTCGCAGACTCCGGACGAGAGGACCTCGTCGGCCATGGGGTAGCTGCTCCCTTTCGGCATGTCGGCCGGGGCCTTCGGCTTGTGGGCATAGGCCGTGTAGGGGTACTCGGGAATGTCCATGCTGGACGGGATGCAGATCCCCCCCTTGCGTCCCCACGAGCCGAGCAGCGCGTTGAGAATCGCCATGGCCCGGGCCCGCTGCGTGTCATCGCCGTACCAGGTCACACGGCGGCCCGGGTGGATCACCGACGCCGGCCGCGCCCCGGCGATGAAGCGGGCCGTCTCCACGATCTTCTCCGGCGGAATGGTCGTGTGCGTCCAGGCCCACTCGGGGGTCTTGTCCGAGACGTGCTTCTTCAGCTCGTCGAGGCCGACCGCGTGCTTTGCCAGGTAGTCGGCATCGTAGAGCCCCTCCTTCAGGATCACGTGTATCCACGCGAGCAGAAGCGCAATGTCCGAGCCGGGCTTGATGGGCAGCCAGTGGGTGGCCTTCGAGGCAGCGACAGAGAAGCGCGGGTCCACCACCACCAGGCCCGCGCCGCGGGCCAGCGCGTCGGCGAGTTCCTGCACCTGCGTGTTGTGCATGTTCTCGCCCAGGTGGCTTCCGATCAGGGTGATGCACCGGGAGTTCTCCAGGTCGGTACGTTCCGGCGAGCCGATGATCGAGCCGAACGTCGTGTAGAATCCCACCTCCCTCGGTCCCCGGCACTGGGCATAGGACGGGGCCGAGATGTTGAGGGAGCCGTACGCCTTCACCAGGTGCTTGAACCAGCTTCCACCAAAGCCGTGCAGGAACAGGGCGAGTGCTTCGGGACCGTGTTCCCGCCGGACCGCGAGCATCTTCTCCGCCGTGAAGTCGAGCGCCTCCTCCCACGTGGCTTCCCGGAACTGCTGTTCCCCACGCTTCTCGACCCGGATCAGCGGCCTCTTGAGCCGATCCGGGTCATAGAGCAGGCCGGTCCCGCCGGCGCCCCTCGGGCAGAGGCGCCCCCTGGACAACGGGTGGTCGGGGTTCCCGGTCAGCTTGGTCACCACGCCGTCCCGGACATGGGCCAGCACGCCGCACTTCCAGAAGCAGAGCTCGCAGAAGGTCGGAACGACCCGGTCTCCCTCGGTGCCGGGGTCGGGAATCGGGTCCGGATCCAGCCCCCACCATCGGGTCGACAGGCCGCTGCCAACGGCTGCCGCCGCCGCTCCCGCCCCCGCAATCTTCAGGAACTGCCTTCTCGAGAACGTGCCCATGTTTCCCCCCGGCTCCCGCACTCGCCCGCGTCAACAGTATTGCCAAATTGCAATATCGTAAACTTCGAACATCGCATGCTCAGAATACTGGTCTGCGAAGCGTTGTCAAGCGCGGAGTTCGGGGGGGGATCGTGGGGGGATGGTGGTTGTGTCCGGAGCCGGCAGCGGTTAGACTGGCCCCGGCGGAGGGGGGGATGGACCTGTTCGTGGAGGAGATGCTCGAGGGGCGGTATCTGGGACCGGGCCGCGGAGTGGAAGCCTAGCGCGTGCGCCGCCGAATCGATCCCGTCACCGGGTTCTCCGTGCGGATCACCGGTGACAGGCCGCTGGAAATGGCGCCTGGGGATGACGAGCTGCCAGACCTCTCCGAGCGCGTCGAGATGACTCGCGGCTGCCCGTTCTGCGAGGGCAACGTGGAAGCCCAGACGCCTGCATACCTGGCCGAGCTGTTCAATGATGCGGGGCGCCCGCGGCACGACCGCGCCGACTCCTGCACGGGACTGCGCTTTCATCGGGGATCGTCGGTCCTGTTCCCCAACATAGCGCCCTACGGCCGGCACAGCGCGGTCTGCCTGTTTTCGCCGCAGCACCACATTCCGCTGGGGGAGTTCACGCAGACGAAGTTCCACGACGCGATCCGGAACTGCCTCGACTACTCGGCCGAGGTGCTCCGCTTCGACCCGACCTCGACACACCAGGTCGTGTCGCAGAACATCCTGCCGGCGTCCGGTGGAGCGCTGCTCCACCCGCACCTCCAGGTCAACCTGGATCATCAGCCGATGAACTACCACCGGCTGCTGCTGGAGCGTCCGAACCCGGACAGGATGCTGCGGCTCGCCCTGGCCGAGGAGAGCGGGCCTCGCAGGCTGTGGCGCTGCGGAGAGTGGGTGTTCTTTGCAGCGTTTGCCCCGCTGGCGGCCTGGGAAGTGCACGCGGTGCATCTCCGTTGCCAACGGTTCGCCGACCTCGCGGACCGATGTCTTTCCGACTTCGTCGAAGGGCTTCTTCGGGTGCACCGCTACTGGCAGGCTGAGGGGCGCAACTCGGCCAACATGGGGATCTTCGGCACGGCCGACGGCTGCCATCCCCTGTTTGCCCGGATGATGGTTCGGGCCGCATGGCGCCCGTGGTACCGTTCGGACCGCTCCGCATACGAAGTGGCCATGCTGGAGCACGGGACCGACATGCTCCCTGAAATCCTGGCGGAGAGGATGCGCACCCGGTAGTTTCCTACCCCCTTCTCCTCAGTACCGCCAGCGCTTCCCCGCAGGTCAGCGTGTTCGCCACGTCCTTGGGTTCGAGTCCCCCGCGGCGGGCCTGGAGCACGCCGCGGGACAGGTTCTCGAGCTGTGACGTGGAATGTGCATCCGTCGAGATCACCACCGGGACGCCCATGCGGGCTGCGATCCGGCAATGCCGGTCGTCGAGGTCGAGCCGTTCCGGGTTGGAGTTGATCTCGAGTGAGACGCGGCACTGCAGCGCGGCCTGGAACAGCCGGTCCATGTCGAGCTGAAGAGGGCTTCGCTGGCCGATGAGCCGGCCGGTGGGATGGGCCAGGATATGGATGTGCGGGTTCTCCAGCGCTTTCAGCACTCGGGCGGTCATCTCTTCGAGCGGCTGGTCGAAGTGGCTATGGATGGACGCGATCGCGACATCGAGGCGGCTGAGGATCTCCTCCGGCATGTCGAGAGCACCATCCTTGAGGATGTCGACCTCGAGGCCGGCCAGGATGCGGATTCCCTCGACCTGGGAGTCGACGCGTCGCACCTCGTCGATCAGCGCTGCGGCGCGCTCCGGGGTCAGGCCGTTGGCGATGCGTACGTTCTGGGTGTGGTCCGTTATGGCGATGTAGCTGTGCCCAAGGGCTCGGGCCGCCATGGCCATGTCCAGGATGCTCCCCGAGCCGTCCGAGGCGCGGGTATGCATGTGGAGGTCACCCTGCACGTCCTCGCGGCGGAGCAGTTGCGGCAGCCGGCCGTCGAGCGCGGCCTCGATCTCCCCGCGGTCCTCCCGAAGCTCCGGCGGGATCTCGGGCAGGCCGAGGGCCGCGTACAGGGCGCTCTCGTCCCGGGACCTGACGGGCCGGCCGCCCGCCCTGAGCCCCGTCGGGCCGTAGCTCATCTCCCGTGCCGACGCCAGCTCCCGGAGACGGGCGTTGTGGGCCCTCGATCCGGTGTGCCAGGCGATTGCGCCGCCTGCGATCGTCGGCGGGCACAGGCGGACGACGGCGACGAGGCCGGAGTCGAACCGCACACGAACGGAGGGGAGGGGGGCGTCCCCCTGCCGTCCGGCATCGCCGCGATCTCGTCCGCTGTCGCTGCCGGTCGGAACCAGGGCATCAGGAGGATCCCGGAGCGTCCCCCCCGAAACCGTCTCATCGAGGACTTCCACGGCATCGAGATCGGCCAGGCAGGCGGCAATCTGCTCGGGACGGGTCGTCACCACGACGAGGTCCAGGTTGGCCATGTCTTCGGCCCCCCGGCGATAGGAGCCGACGGGGTGGACCGCGCCCGCGGCCGGGCATGTGGAGAGGCGGCGAAGCAAGGTGTCCATCGGACCGTCGCACAGGTGGCGCAGACGGCGTCCGCGATGGCTCATGTACTCGAACAGGCTGCGGTGAACCCGGTCCGCCGTTCGCTCGGCAAACCCGGGCACCTGCGCGAGCTGCCCTGTCTCCACCGCGGTCCGGAGCTGCTCGACGTCGCGCACGCCGAGGTGCTCGGCAAGGGCACGGACCCGGGCGGGCCCCAGTCCTCGGATGTGAAGCAGCTCGAGCTGGCTCTCCGGAACCTCCTGCGCCAGGCGTTGGAGGAGCGGGAACGTCCCGGTTCTGAACAGTGCGTCGAGCTTGGCCTCGATCGCCTTGCCGATCCCCGGAACCTCGGACAACCTTCCCCCCGCGACCCATCGCTCGTGCAGCGATTCCTCCATTCCGGCAACCCGATCGGCAAGCCGACGGTATGCCTGGACCTGGAACGTGGCGCCTCCCGAGATCTCCAGGCGGTCCGCCACGCGGTGGAACAACAGTGACAGGCGGCCGTTGGTGGCCCGCATGGGACAGAACCTCCCGGACTGCTGGACGAAAGCTCTGAGCCGGCCGGCCAGGAACGCCGGCTCGAGACCGTATAGCACAAACCCGGTCGGCGGGGAACGCCTATTCTCACGCCCGCGGCCGGTCCGTTGAAATCGCCTGCCACCTGATATATAATGCACCGGATGGGAAGGAGGTTCTCATGAAGAAGTTCGTCTCCGCTCTCGGTATCGGACTTGTGCTCGTCCTCTTCGCCGCAAGTTGCAGCAGCGGCAGCAAGGTGACAGGGAAGTTCACCGAAGATGCCCAGGACAATACGGGTCCGGGCAAGGACCAGAAGGTCTCCACGGAGGTGGAGGACGACGATATCTACGTTCCTCCCAAGCCGGATGCCTGGTTCCCTGAGGACGTCGAGGTGGACGGCGAGCTGCCGCCCCAGGGGGGCAAGCTTGGCGACCCGTGCGTGGATTCCGAGGCGTGCATCAGCGGAATCTGCCTGCAGACCCCGGAGGGATCGCAGTGCACTGAGCAGTGCATCGAGGAGTGCCCCCCCGGGTGGAGCTGCCAGGGCGTGATGATCTTCCCGCCCGACCCGACCTTCGTCTGCGTCCCCACCTACTGGGACCAGTGCAAGCCGTGCACCAAGCACAGCGAGTGCGGCATCGAGGAGGACTACTGCGTGGCGATGGGGGACGAGGGCAAGTTCTGTCTCACCCACTGCCAGGCCGACAACGAGTGTCCCGCGGGCTCCGCCTGCAAGGAGGTGGAGATCCCGGAGCTCGGACAGTCGGTCCTCCAGTGCTTGCCCCAGACCAAGAGCTGCATCTGCACGCTCCAGAACGCGGGCCAGACCAAGGATTGCAAGAACGTCAACGAGTACGGGACCTGCCTCGGCGTCCACGACTGTGACCCCGAGTTCGGCTGGACCGAATGCACCGCCACTGTTCCCGGCCCGGAGCTGTGCAACGGCGTAGACGACAACTGCAACAACGTGGTGGACGAGGGCTTCATCGATTCGGACGGCGACCTCATGGCGGATTGCGTGGACGAGGACGACGACCAGGACGGTGACCCCGATACCCTCGACTGCGAGCCGCTCGACCCCGCCATCCACCACGCAGCCGACGAGCTGTGCGACGGCATCGACAACGACTGCGACGGTGAGATCGACGAGACCCAGATGGACTCCGACCTCGACGGCATAGCGGATTGTCTCGACCCCGACGATGACAACGACGGCGTGCCCG
Organism: Deltaproteobacteria bacterium; assembly: GCA_016875215.1. GTDB lineage: Bacteria > Myxococcota_A > UBA9042 > CAIXZC01 > CAIXZC01 > CAITUV01. The sequence continues at coordinate 17,411 of VGRX01000028.1, read as the reverse complement.
ACCCCAACGACAACTGCCCTCTCGTTGCCAACCCGTCCCAGTCCGATACCGATTCCGACACGCTCGGTGACGTCTGCGACAACGACGATGACAACGACGGCGTGCCCGACCCGCTCGACAACTGCCCCTACGACAAGAACCCGCAGCAGCTCGACTTCGACCAGGACGGGCAGGGCGATACCTGCGACGCGGACAAGGACGGAGACGGCGAGCTCGCAGAGACCGATTGCAACGACATGAACCCGGAGGTCAACGCGTTCGCCAAGGAGAAGTGCAACGGTGCGGATGACAACTGCAACGGCAAGATCGACGAGGGGTTCAAGGACACCGATCTGGACGGGCTCACCGACTGCCTGGACAAGGACGACGACGGCGACGGTGATCCGGACGATACCGACTGCGCCCCGCTCGACCAGTCCATCTCGCACAACTCCATGGAGCTGTGCGACGGTGCGGACAACAACTGCGACGGCAAGATCGACGAGGGTTTCCCGGACAAGGACAACAACGGTGTAGCGGACTGCGAGGACATCGACGATGACGGCGACGGCGACCCGGATGCCAGCGACTGCGCACCCCAGGACCCGGCGATCTACCACAACGCCAAGGAGATCTGCGACGGCGTGGACAACAACTGCAACGGGCAGGTAGACGAGTCCTATCCCGATGCGGACAAGGACCAGCTCGCCGACTGCGTGGATGACGACGACGACAACGACGGCGTCAAGGACATCAAGGACAACTGCCAGGCCGTGTTCAATTCCGACCAGAAGGACTCCGACAAGGACGGCAAGGGCGATGCCTGTGACGAGGACGACGACAACGACGGCGACCCGGACCTGACCGATTGCGCCCCCATGAACAAGGCCATCTTCCACGGTGCGCAGGAGATCTGCAACGGCGTGGACGACAACTGCAACGACAAGGCCGACGAGGAGAACGCCGGCGGCTGCGACGTCTACTACTACGACGGCGACAGCGATGCCTACGGCGTCCAGCAGAAGTTCAAGTGCCTGTGCGACCCGTCGGGCAAGTACAGCACCCTGGTCTCGGGCGACTGCAACGATTCGAGCATGGGGGTCTACCCGGGCGCAAGCGAGCTGTGCAACGGCCAGGATGACAACTGCGACGGGCAGGTGGACGAGATCGGAGCGACCGGATGCGTGCCCTACTTCCTCGACAAGGACGGCGACGGGTACGGGACCGGCAAGGCCTCCTGCCGGTGCAAGATGGACGGGGACTACACCGCGCTGACCGGCGGCGACTGCAACGACAACTCGGCAGCGGCCTATCCCGGTTCTCCCGAGATCTGCGACGCACTGGACAACGACTGCGACACGCAGGTCGATGAGACCGGGGCCGGCGGGTGCGTCTTCTACTACGCGGACAAGGACAAGGACGGCTGGGGAACCAACGCGGACATGAGCTGCCTCTGCGCCCCGAGCGGCGAATACGTCGTCGTCAAGGGGGGCGACTGCGACGACACGAACATCAAGGTGGCCCCGGGCAAGCAGGAGCTCTGTGACGGCCTCGACAACAACTGCAACTTCGTCATCGACGAGGGGTTCCCCGACCTGGACGGCGACGGCGTCAAGGACTGCCTGGATGACGACAAGGACGGCGACGGGGTCCCCGACGGCCTCGACAACTGCCAGAACACTTTCAACAAGGATCAGGCCAACAACGACAAGGACGAGTTGGGAGACGCGTGCGACGACGACGATGACAACGACAAGGTGCCGGACCTCCAGGATTGCGCGCCGTTCGACCCGGCCATCGCTCCCAACGCCAAGGAGAAGTGCAACGGCATCGACGACAACTGCAATGCCCAGGTCGATGAGGCCGGCGCGACCGGCTGCAGCACCTACTACAAGGACAAGGACGACGACGGCTGGGGCCTCGACGGACAGTCCCAGTGCCTCTGCATTCCGTCCGGGCAGTACGGGGCCTCCAAGCCAGGGGACTGCGATGATTCCTCCTGGGCCATCCACCCGGGGGCGGAAGAGATCTGCAACGGCTTTGACGACGACTGTGACGGGACCAAGGACAACGAGGGCGCCACGGGGTGCAAGAAGTTCTACAAGGATGCGGACGGCGATGCCTACGGTCTGACCGCGTCCGTGAAGTGCTACTGCATGTCGGTCGGCCAGTGGACCGCGTCGTTCCCGGGCGACTGCAATGACAGCAATGCCAAGATCCACCCGGCGGCCAAGGAGGTGTGCGACCTGGTCGACAACAACTGCGACGGCGAAGTGGACGAGGGGGTCTCGAGCACCTGCGGCAACTGCGACCCGTCCTGCCACCAGACCATCATCGGCAACGAGGGGGACGAGCCCTACACGCTCGAGGAGGACAACTCCAACGGCGTGGACCTCGACCCGAACGGCAACCTCACGCTGGCCACCGAGCAGGTCAACATCTCCTTCCTCTGGGTGGCCAACTCGGGGGAGAACACCGTCTCCAAGGTCGATACGCAGACCGGCAAGGAAGCGGCCCGCTACCGGGTTTGCACCAACCCGTCGCGAACCTCGGTGGACCTCTACGGCGATGTCTGGGCCGGCTGCCGTAGCGACGGCGGCGTGACGAAGATCGCAGTCTACGAGAAGAACTGCATCGACAAGAACAAGAACGGCACCATCGAGACGTCCAAGGACGTGAACAACAACGGCAAGATCGACGCCGCCGAGCTGCTCAACAAGGGGCAGGACGAGTGCGTGCTGATGATCACCTACCCGGGCGGCCCGGTGCAGCGGGCCGTCGGCGTGGACAAGGACAACTACGCGTGGGTCGGCGAGTGGAACGGCATGATCCTGCGCCGCCTCGACCCGCAGAACGGCGCGGTGGTGGATTCCATCAGCATCTCTCCGTCGCGCCCCTACGGCCTCGTGATCGACAAGACCGGGATGATCTGGGTATCGGGACGGGACCCGGGCAACCTGGTGAAGATCAACCCGGTCACCAAGCAGGTCAAGCAGTTCCCGTTCTCGGCCGGCGCGACCTATGGGATCGCAGTGGACGTGAACGGCAAGGTGTGGATTGCCAACAGCCACCAGAACGGGCGGGTCTACAAGTTCGACCCGACCAAGGAGCAGTTCACCTACGTCGATACCAACTGGAACTACGGCTACACCCGCGGCATGGCGGCCTCGTCGGACGGCTACCTGTATGTCGGGCACCACACCTGGACCTGTGCAAACGGCCGTTGGCTCACCAAGATCGACGTGAACCTGGACCAGGTGGTCTCCGTGTTCGCGACCCAGGGCTCGGGCGTCACCGGCCCGACCGGCGTCGCGCTGGACTACGACGGCTACGTCTGGGGCATCAACCAGTGCACGAACTCGGTCACCAAGATCAATGCCAAGACCGGCGACGTGATCGGCTCCTACCCGGTCGGTCTGGCACCGTACACGTACAGCGACATGACCGGCTACTCCCTGCACAACTACACGTCGCCCCAGGGGTACTACCAGCACACCATCCCGGGCGGCGCGGTCGGTGGCACCAAGTGGACGCTGCTTCACGTCGACGCCACCTACCAGGGCAAGAGCACCATCAAGATACGGCTCAGGTCGGCCGACACCATCCAGGGGCTGGCCGGTGCGACCTGGCTCGGTCCGTACGGACCGTTCCCGCCCAACACCTTCCCCATGGACCTGAAGACCATCCCGGAGCTGGTGGGCAAGTACCTCCAGGTCGAGCTGATCCTGCTTCCGGACGAGGATGGCAACGCGCCCCTCATCAAGTCGTTGAAGGTGCAGTACGAAAGTCTGTAGCGCACCTTCGCGCAGCGTGCCTGCGCGCGTGGTCTCTCTTTGGTGAAATCTCCTGTTGACTCACGGACGGGTCCGTTCTAACATCAGCCTTCAAGTGCCGTTTCGGGCTTGAGAATCCGTGGATTTTCTTTCCGTTGGAAGACGGGGGTGCCATGAGCGACAAGAACAAGAAGAAGGGCGGTTCCCGGGAGAAGGACGAGCTGATGGAGGACGTCAAGACCTTCATCTCTTCGGATGACGGCGGCATGTCGTCCGATGGCGACGATGGCGGGGCTGACCTGGATGACCTGATGAAGACCAAGAAGGGGAACGCATCGCTGGTGATGTTCCTCCTCGGCCTGGTCATCATCCTGGGTGTGCTGGGATACGCCCTCGTCAGCGAGGAGGCGCGCGACAAGATCGCGGGCTTCATCCGCGGCGACCTGTTCAAGCTCGAGAAGCAGCGGGCCGAAGAGCTCCAGAAGCTCTACCTGGAGAAGATCGAGCTGCTCGGCGAGAAGTACGGTGACATCCGCCTCGAGTACTTCCCCCGCGATGCCAAGGTGCACATCTACCAGACCCTCTTCCGGTACGATGACATCAACGACAGGGAATCGGAGGAGTGGGGGGACATGCGGGAGATTCCCAACGAGACCCTCACCCTGGCCGACGGGGACGAGCTTCCCTACCTCAGCATCGAGAACCTCCCGGTGCGTGAGAAGGGGATGATGTGCGTCGCCAACCCCCAGTTCTACCCCGCCAGCCAGCAGTTCTGCCCCGGCTTCGAGAAGTGCAGGGAGCAGCTCGGCAAGGCCCAGGCCGAGGAAGGTGCGGAAGGCGAGGCTGCCGAGGCCGCCCCGGCCCCGACCACCAGCGAGGAGTGCATCAAGAACGCGCTAAAGGCGGTCCAGTTCTGCCCCCAGGATGAGAAGTACTACATCGAGGATACCGGCGGAATCATGGTGTGCTCCGACGGCAAGACGCTCATGGACCCGGCCAAGGTCCCCCTCTTCGTGTTCCGCTACGACTTCCTCTTCGAGCGCAAGGACTTCCTCTCACAGGTCATCAGTTACAACGAGGCCGACTGGATCCACCTCGGCTCGGGAAAGTACATCATCCAGTTCCCCAAGGACTTCGCCTTGCTGAGGGCCTGGGGACCGGTCAAGAAGAAGTACGCGGAAGCCCGCGAGATGATGCGGTGCTGGCGTCTCTTCTGGGAAGACGAGTGGGAGAAGGTCAAGCGTGACAAGGTCCTCACCGTCGTGCGCGAGAAGATCGCCCAGACTGCCAAGGAGAAGGAGGAGAAGCAGGCCGCATTCAAGGCACGCCGCGAGCAGTACCTCAAGTCGTTGGCGGCAGCGGACGTCGTCCGCAAGGTCAAGACCATGTCCACCATCCGCAACGGCATGGCCGAGATCTTCTACTACTGCCCGGAGGCGGGCCGGTGCGACCCGATCAAGATGCAGGAGTACGTGACCTATCTCGGCAAGATGACCCCTGCCGAGCTGGACGACTTCGAGAAGGGCGTCTACTACAGCATGCTCTTCGCCATGAAGAACCCGAGCGCGAAGTGGGATGGAATGGACGCGTGGCTGGCTGCAAACCCGACCGCCAAGGCCGGGCTCACCTGCCTCCAGCAGTGGATCGCAACCCAGAAAGAGGGGCAGTTCGTGCAGGTCAAGGCCAAGGAGTGCACCGATGCACTTGATGCCCTGCGCAGTGTCGACCTGCCCGCGTACACGGCTTTCCTCGTCCAGTTCGTCGACGCCAATGCCGGCGTTTCCGCCCTCGCTGCTGCCCGCACCGACATCGACAGCTACCTCACGTCCGTCGACGAGTACGAGGGGGGGGAGAAGTACGAAGACCTGGTCTTCCGCATCGAGAGCAGCGGGAAGTTCCTCGAGTACCTGATCCTGGCGATCCTGTATGACCCCAGGGCATTCGACGAGGCGATGACCAAGTTCGCCCGGACCCGCATGGTCAACTACCGCCGGGACTGCGAGAAGCGGGGGGTCGTCCCCTCCGACGTCTTCCGCGGGCTCAAGGATGCTGCCGAGATTGCCTGGTGGACCGGCAGCCGCATGGCCTTCGATGACTGGTACTACCGCCTGTGGGCCCAGGACGTCCAGGGGTGCCTGCTCCTGGCGAAGGAGTATGACCGGCCGCGCTATGACCGCGACCTCAAGAAGTTCGAGGAGATGGTCGGCCTCGAGAAGAAGGGCGTCCGCGAGCAGGCCAAGGGATTCAAGGACTTCCTCCGCTCTCTCCGCTCGTTCGAGGCAGCACGCCCCACGCTCAAGGAGGCCAATGCCCTGTACGCCAAGGACCGCAAGGCCTTCTTCGCTCTCTATCCCGATTCCGGGATGGAGGCGCTCAAGGCCCGGTCGACTGAGCTGTACGGCGGCATCTTCTACCTGTCCAACCCGAAGGACGGCAAGGCCCTGATGGACGGGCTCTGCGTTCTCCCGCCGCTCGCAAACGAGTGGGATCCTGCAAAGAAGGAAGGGGACCAGAAGGAGTTCCACAAGTGCCTCGCGTACATGGAGATCTTCGCCCCCGGGAAGCTCCAGGCCGGACTGCAGACCCTCCAGACGCGCGTCCAGCCCCTGCTGACCCCCGAGTTCGAGTATGAAAAAGCCCGCGAAGCCAACCCGCAGATGCCGTCCTACAAGGACGCAGTACGCGACATCGTGAACAACGACATCCACCTCAAGTACTTCTGGCTCCTCAAGCTGATCGAGTCGCCCAGCAAGTTCGAGGGCGAGTTCGGCAAGCTCTCGCTCAAGGCAGCGCTCGAAGTCTCCAAGTGGATCGACCCGGCCCGTTACTCCTACCTGAGCGACCTGGCCTTCATGAAGGAGATGATCGACCGCTACTCCGACAGCGTGCCCATGCTGATGGACGCGTTGATCGTGGACTTCGGACTCTACAACACGCAGCTCGACAAGCTCAAGTCGTGGTGCACGTCCAAGTCCAACGTCACCAAGAACTACCGCCGCGGCCGCAAGCTCGCCGACTCGCTCCTCAAGGAACCCTCCAACGTGCTCAAGGCCCTGGACAAAGGATTGCGCCAGGCCAACCGGTTCGCCCTGCTGGCCAAGAACCTCCAGGACTTCGAAGAGGCCGTGCTGTCCACCCAGGTCGCCAATTCCATGGAGGACCTGCGCGACGAGTTCGACGGCGGGCAGCGCGGCTCCTATGCCAAGCACGTCGAGAGCAACAACGAGAAGATCCGTCTCGACGCCGGCTTCACGAAGAAGGAGTGGGAGAGCCTGACCAAGGAGTTCGAGAAGACCCCCGCCAATGCCGAGTGGTACGAGGCCCTGAGCGAAGGACTCAACAATCGCCGCCTCGATTGCCGCAAGGTCCAGTATCCCCAGCCCAAGGATTGGCAGAAAGAGATGTTCTAGCGATTTTCCCTGGGACTGTAGAGTACCTTCTCCCTCTTCCGGACCGCCTCTGCGAACGCGTCCCACCCCGGCTTGGTCGCGCCGTTGACGTCGGCCAGTCCGAAGTGCTTCTCCGCCTCGCCGAAGTAGCCCACGTGCTGCGGGTCGTCGAAGGCCATGAAGTAGAGGACGCCGAACACGCCGTGCTCGACGAGCTCGGCGAAGTTCTGGTCGAACAGGTTGGTGATGACGTCGGCCTGGAACTGCGCCCAGTCCCCTGACTGGTCGTAGGTGGATACCGCGGTGTAGGCCAGCAGGATCGGCTTGTCGAAGAGCTGCTGGAGCCGATACGAGTATGCCAGGGCATTCTCGGTGACGTCCTCGAACTCGTGCGAGATGTTGTTCGGGCGGGTGGAAGCACGCATCGCCTGGAAAGCGACGAAGTCCGAGTACTGGGCGATCTCTCCCATCGAAAGCTCGAGGTCCTGTACCCCGAAATCCCCCGGACAGATGCCGACCAGGAGGTTGGGCGCCAGGCTGCGCAGCAGGTAGATGCCGTCGATGACCACCTCGTTGAAGCCGGGCCAGTCCACCACGAGCGTACGGCTGTCGTTGGTCTCGTCGTTGTACTCAGGCTCGATCACGACCAGCACGGGATGGTCTATGGCTGCAAGCGCAGCGACCTTCATGAGGAAGAGGTACCAGTTGTCCCGATGCTCGAGCACGTACTGCGGGCTGATCTCATCTCCGAAGTAGTAGAGCATCAGCACGGGTACGACCCCGTCCTTCGACATCCGGATCAGGTCGCCCCGGTCGATGCCCCAGGAGTCCTGCCAGTCCCGGGTGAGCCAGATTGCCTGGGCATTCACCGGAGCATCGTTGTCACGGGCCCATTCGTGCACAGGCGCAGACCGGGCCGGCTTGTCTTCGGTCGCGGGGAAGTGGTGCATGTACCGGTCTCCCAAGCCCATGAGCCATCCCGACAGGAGCCGCCGGAACTCGGGCCTGTAGAAGCTGCGCCGCTGCACCAGCTTGGGCCTGGGTAGCTGCTGGTATCCGTCGCGCAGGAGGCAGCCGTCACGAAACGAGGCGCCGCCGCCCGCGGGCCCCGGAGCGGGACAGCAGGATGCCGCCACGAAAGCAAACAGTACGGCGATTGCAGGCAACGCCAAGGCTCGCAATCCCATCTCAACTCCGTTGCGACGTTCCGTCCATGCTCCCTGCATGGCCCATGCGGACTTGCCAGCCCCAGTCCACCAACACCGCCTCGTTCGGGAGCACTGTGAGCGGCGAGCCAGAGCTGCGTGGTTTCCAGCAGCTGCCCACCCTGCCTTACGGAGGGCAGGCTGCCCACTGCTCACTGCTCACTGCCGTCCATCCGCATGCAGGAGGTTTGCAGACGGACACTCGCTACTGAACCTTGACCACCCGGGTCTGACCCGCCGGCATGTCCACCAGGAGCACGAATCCGCCTCGCTCCGCAGAGCGGACCTTCAACCCCCGCTCGGGGGTGGCAACGGGCTTCAGGTCCTTCCCCGAAGCGGGCGGGAAGAGGTGGACGGGGACCTTCTTGAGGTCCGTCTTGCCCGAGTTCGTCACCGTGACCAGGGTCGTGCCGACCTCCTGCGAAACGGTGACGGTCACGCTCTGTCGCTCCTGGACCCAGCGCACGATCTCGCCGAACGTGGTCAGCCAGACCGAATCCGTCCTGAGCGCCTTGATCATCGTTCTCATGGCATCGATGGAGTCCTCGAGCGCCAGGTAGTTGGTGTGGAATGCGAAGGGAAACATTCCGCCCATCTCGTGCAGGCGGTCGAACTCCTTCATGTACTCCTCGCGGAAGCGCATGACGTCCGTGACCCCCCGTTCGACGACCAGGTTGTAGTCATCGGCTGCGATGCGGGCAAACTGCCAGACGTCGGTTCCGTTGACGTGGACCTCGACCGGATAGGCGCGGTCGTACTGGAGGTTGCCGAAGATGAACTTGAGATCAGCGGAGGCCACGGCGCGGACCGTTGCCTCGTCGAACTGCTCCATCGGAGGGCGGAAGCCGAGGATCTGCTCGACTCCCATCCGCTGCAGGTTGATCTTCGCCTCGCTCATTTCTGCGAGCTGGTCCTCGTACGGCCGTCCTTCGAACGACTCGTGCTTGATGCTGTGGGTACCGATCTCTCCATTCTGGGCCAGGGCGGTCACGACCTCCGGAAAGCCCGGGGCCAGCAGCCCGACGAGGAAGAAGGAGCCGCGAACGCCCTCCTTGCGGCAGGTGAGTGCGATGGCCTCGCCGGTCTCGAACTTGTCCTCGACATCTGCGGTGACGACGGCAGCGGACTGAGCGCATCCCTGCCAGTGGCACAGAGCGGCAACGGGGCGGCGTGCGACCCACCGGAGCAGATGGGCCGAGGAATCGAGGATGGCCTCCCGGAGCCGCTCCTCCTCCAGCACGGAATCGGGTCCAACCCCCATCCAGACGATGCGGGAAGAGTCCATCTCGCGCAGTGCGAGCACCGTGTCCTTGTTGCGGTCCGGATCGGGGAAGGGCTGGAGATCCCAGTTGACTCCGAATGCGATGCCGTAGGGGGAGGCCGCTGCTTCCCCGGGCCAGGCGGTATCGAACTCGAACCGGAATCCCGGGTCGTTGCCCAGCGAGAAGGGATTTCCGGCCCGCGAGACGAAGTACGCCCCCTGCTCAGGGGTGAAATCCCGGGGCTCGGACAGCTCGAACAGGCGCTCGGCCAGGGATCGGATGGGCTTGCCTTCCCCATCGAGAAGAGGCTTGCCCTCGATGTCGGTCCCGCCGGTGTTGCCGATGAGCACCAGGCCGATTCCCTGACTGCGCAGGCGCTCGAGGTTGGCAAGCTGGCCCTGGGAGAGGTGCTCCATGTGATGGAGGATGTAGACCAGGGCCTTTCCCGGCTCGGCCTCGAGCTCGTAGTCCCCCGCGATCCGGAACGACAACCCGGCCCTGGTGCAGATGTCCCCCCATACGCGGATCCCCTTCCGGTAGTCGCGCCAGGCCTGCTCGTGGACGAGCTGATTGGCTCTGGAGCTGACGATGACCACGTCCGTCTCCCGGGCGGTCTGGGCCGAGACCGGTCGGGGAAGCAAGGTCACGAGGATCACGAGGAGCGGAGCGAGACGAATCAGCATGGTCACTCCTCCCGGGTCTCCCGCCCCTTGGGGATGTACTTCTCGAACAGCACGGGCTCCAGGAACGAGCCGTCGTCCCCCACGATCGGGGCCGGGCGCACGCTGGCCGGTCCACGGCGGGCACTGCGCACCTTGTAGGCCGCATACGTGACCACCGCCAGCACGATGGTCGCGATGATCGTGAAGAAGATCACTTTCGAAAGAAGGTCGATGAACTGCTGCATGGTCTCACCCGGTTCCGTAGCGCGTCAATTTCCCCCACGTCATCCGGAAGCCCAGCACTTCCTCGACGGTGGCCAGGACCTTGCACACGTCAATGACAAGCACGAAGAACACGCGGTGAACCACCGCGTAGGGAATCAGCCAGAGATCCTCCTCCTCCGCTGCCACGCAATGGACGGCTGCGACCACGTCGAGCAGCGTGAGCTGGAGGAACCAGAACACCAGCAGACCGACCATGCCGTAGGCCAGGTTCATGCCGATGAGGAAGACGTTGGCGAAGATGTTCATGGCAGGCCAGAGCACGGCCTCGAACATCATGTACCAGAGGATCACGAAGGTGGTGAACCCCTTCCAGGGTTGGAGGAAGATCTCGGGGCGCTTCTTCATGGACTGGAGGATGCCGCGCGTCCACCGGTAGCGCTGTTTGATCAGGTCGAGCAGCTTGACCGGGGCCTCCGTGTATGCGATGGCCCGTGGCTCGTAGCGGATTCCGTAGCCGAAGTTGACGAGCTTCAAGGTCAGGTCAGCGTCCTCGGCAAACGTGTCGCTCTCGTACCCGCCCACGGAGAGCAGCACCTGGCGGCGGAACATGCCCACCGGTCCCGGGATGATGTTGACGGATCGGAAGAATCCCTGCGCCTGGCGGGCCATGTTGAGCCCCTCGATGTACTCGAGCGCCTGCAGCTTGGTCCAGAGCGTCGTGCGGTTCCTCACCTTGACGTTGCCGGCCACGGCGGCCACGTCCATGTCCAGGAAGTGGCGCACCAGGGACTGGATGGCCTGCGGGACAAGCTGGGAATCCGCATCCATGCACAGCACCAGCTCGCCCCGCGCAACCGCGATGCCGAGGTTGAGTGCGGCGGCCTTGCCCCGGTGGGGCTGGCGGACCGCCCGGACCCGGGCATTGCCGTAGTCGCCGGTCAGCTTGCTGGCTGCCGCAAAGGTATCGTCAAAGCTGCCGTCGTCGATGACAATCACCTCGAAGAACGGGTACTCCTGAGCCAGGAGCGACGTGAGCGCGGTCTCGATGACGCGGCCCTCGTTGTACGCAGGCATCAGCACCGAAACCAGCGGCGTGTATCCTCCGTCGTCGCGCTGCCGAAGGAACTCGAGCTGCTGCATGAACGAGAACCAGAGAAGGAACAGGTAGCGCAGCACCAGCAGGAACAGGAAGAAGATGAGCATGCTGATGGAGATCGTGATGAAGACGCTGCGCTGGCCGAAGTAGTAGCCCCTCACCTCGGTCACGGCATGCACGAAGATCGCTGCCACGAGCGTGAACAGAACAACCGCGAGGAAGGCTAGCGGGTAGTATCTGCGTTTGCGTCCCATGGCCTCTTCTACCATCGATAGGAGAGCGCGGTTTCCGCTTCCCAGAGCACGTAGCGGGACAAGCGTCCCTGCCATGTCCTGCTGGAGAAGGAGGACCAGCCGCCCAGCCGGAAATCGAGTCGCTCGGTCAGATTCACACGAATGCCGGTACCGCCGGACACCACGGGGAAGAACACCCATTCGCCCGCCTGGTACGTATCGTCCGGCCCGGTCATCGGCCGCTTCCACTCGTGCCCGAGCCCCCCACCGGCATCGAGGTACCAGAGCCCGCCCCGGGAGAAGTCACCTTCGAGCCGCAGCGCCAACTGGTGCGACAGGTAGAGGGACGGCGACCAGTACCCGATGTCTTCCGGGGCCGGCGACGAGTAGTTGATTCCCCACATCTTGTAGCCGGCAAGGAACCGGGGGTCCTTCCCCGCGATGCGGAACATCGGCTGCAGGCTCAGCGTGATGGCCGAGCTTGCCGGGTGTCCCGGGCCCGCCAGCCCCGCAACCGAGAGCTGTCCCCAGGCATTGAACCGCTTGTATTCGATCCACGACCAGACCGACCCCCGCCAGGCCCGCACCTCGGCGAGCTGGGCCGCAGCAGACTGGCCCGGCGCCCCCCACAGCAGCGTGTCCGCAGTCACTCCGAGCGACCAGATGGATGACGGAACCCAGGTGGCCCCCAGCAGCACTCCCCAGTCGAGCACCCCGCCCCCGTGCGGGTAGTACAGGGCCGAAGCCTCGGCCTTCAGCTCCACCCAAGGGCTCACGGCCCAGGTGGACGTCAGCCCGCCGCCGTATCCGCCGATGGGGGACGAGCTCCCGTCCTTGAGGAGCCGCGCCGCAGCAAATCCGCCCAGCGCAAGGTCCGTTCCCGGCAGGCCGAACGTGGGCCCCACCCGACAGCTCACTCGGGCGAATCCGTTGCTGTCGCCGCCGTATGAAGCCAGGGCGAAGAGCCCCCCTCGGTCGGAAAGCCCCCCCGTCGGTTCGCCGGCCTGCCCCGGTGCGGGCTCACCGGCTCCCGGCTCACGAGCACCCGGCTCACCGGCTCTCGGCTCACCGGCTCCCGGCCCACCGGCTCCCGGCTCACCGGCTCCCGGCCCACCGGCTCCCGGCTCACCGGCTCCCGGCCCACCGGCTCCCGGGGACGGAACCGATGCGTTCGGGTCGACGCGGGCAACCCAGGCGTAGACTTCCGCAGCCTCCTGCTGCCGCCCTTGCCACTCGAGCAGCGAAGCCAGCAGCAGGTTGGCATCCACGTTCTCCGGCTCGATGGCGAGCACCTCCCGTACCGATGCCTCGGCTGCCGAATGGTCCCCCTTCCAACCGAGCACGCGGGCGCGCTCCACTTTGGCATCCATGTCGTGCGGGCGGGCAGCAAGGTAGGCATCGTATTGCTGGAGGCTCTCGACGTACCTGGCCTGCCAGGAGTACACGCGGGCCATCGCGATGATCGGGTCCGCGTTGCCCGGCTCCTTGGCCTGGACCGCCCGGCAGAGCTCGATGGAAAGGTCGTAGTCTCCCTTCTCCATGGCCGTGTTGGCCTGCTGCCAGGCTGTTGCCGCATCCAGATCGGGGAAGGGGTCAACCGGTGGAGCGGGTTGCGAAAGGACGCGCCCCGCCTGCAATGCCAGCCAGAGACAGGCGCCTACAAAAAAAAAACGCGAGGGAACCCCCCTAAAGCTTTCCATTCTCCGACTCATCCTGCAGCTTCGAAGTGGTCACCTGGATGAGGCTTTCCGCATCGGAGCCATCCCGAGGATAGGAGGCCACCCCGTACTTCAGGTGGGTGACGTACTCCCGGATGGTGATGCGGGCCACCTCGCCGAGACGGGCCACGAACTGCCTCGCCTCTTCGGCCCCCCCCTGCCCCAGGAAGAGGAGGAACGTCTCGTTGGGCAGCAGCGTCACCAGGTCCTCGGACCGGAGCTGCTGCTTGAGAAGGTCTCGGGTTGCCTCGAACGCCTCGTCTCCCCCCCCCGCCTTCAGGGCCACGAGCGAGCACGGGTACCCCGCCATCTTGGCCTTGAACAGCTCGTGCTCCAGCGCGGAGACGAAGAACTGGTACGTCGCCAGCCCGGTATCCGGGTCGAGCTTCCTGAGCCGCTTCAATCGCTGGTACAGCCGCTTCTGGACCCCGATGTATTCTGCGATCTCCTCCAGGGGGAACCCCAGCGAGGTTCGCCGCAGGATGCTCGAGACACGCGACATCAGCTCGATGGTCGAGTACGGCCGCACGACAAAGTCGTCCACTCCCTGGAGCAGGATGGCCGCACGCTCCGCAGCACGTCGCCTCTGGCTGCCCACCAGCACGATGGGCAGGTGGAGCCGCTGGCTGCGCATGTAGCGGCAGAATGCCATGCCCCGTTCGAAGTTCTGCAGAGATACCAGCACGAGCGAGCAGGATGGACCCAGCACGTGGGTCATGGCCTCCGTTTCCCCCCGCGCCACGGCCAGGGAGAAGAGCGGCTCCATCTCCTGCTTGAGCCGGGTAACTTCCGCTTCGTCGTCCGAGACCAGGAGGAGGCTCCTTGCCTCGGCAGCCGAAGCAGGGGCCGCCCTCTTCTCCTCCTCCTCCGATTCCACCGCCTGGATACCCTGGCTGCGCTGCATGAAGTACACCCAACGCAGCCCTCGCTCCCTCTCGACCCAGTCCTTCTCCAGCGCGAGCTGACGGGTACCGTCGGGACCCGTTCCCGCGCGGAACGTGCCATCGAAGCGGCGCCGCATCTCCGCCACCACGTACAGCTCCTCTCCGCCGGCCGTCTTGCCGACCTCCGCCGCCATTACCGTCGCCGGGATCGTCTCGAGCGCTTCGCAGACCATGCGGGTAGACTGCATGAGCTGCTCCGGAGTCGACTGGGACAGGAGGCTCGCAATCGGGAACACCCCGATTCGCTGCGGCAGCGGAGAGCCGAGCAGGAACCGCATCTCCTGAGTCAGCCGCCTCGCCCCGCCGAGCTGGACCAGCTTCTCTCCGAAGAACGGCTTGCAGTGCAGGATCACGAACTGATCCTTGCGTATGTCCCGCTCGATCTCCGTGCCGAGGAAGCGGGCCACCTGCTCGATATTGCCGGGGGGCTCGGAGGTCAAGAGGGCCACTCGCTGCTTGAACCGAAGGCCCGTGGCAAGGAAGGTCACCACCATGGCCAGCAGGTCGAACTGGGAGTCGCCGTGGACGAAGTACTTGCGTCCTTCCTCAAGCCCCTTCAGCGCTCCGTCTATCGTCTTGATTCCCCAGCGTTCCAGCGCCATCCCTCCATTCGCACCGCACCCACCTTCAGCATACGTGCTCACTATGCACCATGGGGAAGCCCCAAGCAAGTATAAAAAACGCGTATCAGCACCCACGAGCGGGTTTTCTCAACCCGGCTCGCTCCGGAGCGGCCGCCGGCCCGCCGGCCGGGGATGAACCTGCCTGTGCAGAGACCCCCTGGCTCAGGGGCGGGGGGGGGGGCGCTTGACAGCATGGGGCTCCCGTCGATAATGGCGAGGCCGGCCCTGCCGGCATCGGAGGAGAGTCGGGATGGGAAGGCCGTTCCTGATGCTGGCCGCCTGCGGGTTCCTGATCATGGCCAGCCACGGCGTGGCCAGACCCGTGTCCAACGCGCTGTTCCTCCAGTACTTCGGGTCCTCTGACATGCTGTGGGGCATGGCGCTCGTGCCGGTGCTGGCGACGCTCCTGCTCCTCCCGTACTCCTGGGCCCTGACCCGGTTCGGGCCCGGGATCACCTGCGCCGGGTCGACCCTGCTGTCGGCTTTTGTCCTCAGCCTGCCCTGGTTCTTCCCGGGTGCGGTTCCCGTCTTCCTCCTCTACGTCTGGAAGGAGGTGTACGTCGTCCTGCTGGTGGAGCAGTTCTGGGCACTGGCCAACAGCACGTTCTCTTTGCGCGGGAGCAAGAACGCATATGGCCCCATCCTCCTGATCGGGGGGCTCGGGGCCGTGGCTGGCAGCGAGCTGGTGGCCCGGTTTTCCACCCGGCTGGGAACCTGGGCCATCTACCCCCTTTCCCCCCTTCTGCTCATCCCGTTCGGGGTGCTGATGGTCATCGCCCATCGCAGCAGGGTCGCCCGGGCTGCCTCAAAGGGGGCCGAGACGCATGCGGGCCACGGCCCCGCACAGGGGCTCGATACGCTGCCCGCCAGGGCCGATGGCTCGGGGGGGGCCGGGGACGCAGGCAGCCGGCGGGAGCCGCGCTCGAGCGAATCCCGGAAGGAAGGGGGCCTGGGTTTCGGTCTGCTCGCCTCGTCAGGCTTCCTCACCTCGATTGCGGTCGTGGTCGGTCTGGGCCAGGTGATGGTTGCCGCGCTCGACGTGGTCTTCCATCGGGAGCTGGAGCTGGCCATCGTCGGACTCGATGCCCGCTCTGCGTACGAGGGCCGGTTCTGGGGATGGGTCAACGGCGGCTCCATGGTGCTGCAGCTCGCTGCACCGTTCCTCCTGCGGCTCTTCTCCGTTCCTCTGCTCCACCTGCTCATCCCCCTGACTCACGTCGTGGCGGTCGGGGCGATGATGCTCTTCGGCGGGTTGTTCGCTGCCGCGGCAGCGTTCTCCTGGTTGAAGATCGTGGACTACTCGGTCTTCCGGAGCTGCAAGGAAGTCCTGTACGTGCCCCTTGACTTCGATTCCAGGTACCGGGCCAAGATGGCCATTGACATGGTGATCTACCGTGCGACCAAGGGTGGGGCGGCGCTCCTGCTCTCGGTGCTGGGAGGGCTGACGGCCGCAGCCACCCGGCTGCTGCCCGTCACCGCACTGGGCGCCGCTGCGGCGTGGGTCTTTTTTGCTTTGAAAATCGGACGCGGTTTTGCGACACTCGAAGCGGACACGCAGGTGGTGTCGAAAGGGGACTCGCCAGGTGATTGAGGAGATCCTGCTCAAGGTCGGGGCCATTGCCGGGTGCATACTGCTCTCGGCCCTGTTCTCCGGTTCCGAGACGGCGTTGACCGGGTTCCACCACGGGCGGCTGGCCCAGCTCATCTCCCGCAACCGTCCGGGGACGGGCATGCTCAAGGCGTGGCGGGACCGTCCCTCCACCGTGTTGTCTTTCCTGCTCATCGCCAACAACCTGGTCAACATCCTGGCCTCCTCACTGGCGACGGAGCTGTCTCTGAGCGTGCTCAAAGAGGCGGGGGCGGGGTTCGGCACCAGCGCGGCCATCGCAGTGGCGGTGGGGATCATGACCTTTGCCATCCTCGTGTTTGGCGAGGTGCTTCCCAAGACGTATGCCAGGCACAATCCCATGGTGCTCCTTCCGCTGCTGCCGGTCCTGCAGGTCGTCTACTTCCTGCTCTGGCCGGCTGCCCGGCTGTTCGCACGCCTCGGAAGGGGATTCATCTCCCTGACGGGCGGCGACCTGGCCAACCCAGCCCCGACCATCACGGGGGAGGAGCTCCAGTACCTCATCGAGAAGGGGACGGTCGAGGGCAGCCTCGACGAGGAGAAGGAGCGGCTCCTGTCCGGTGCGCTGGACCTCGAGAACATCATTGCCCGTGAGGTGATGATCCCACGCACCGACGTGACCATGTTCGAGGCGGCGGATTCCCTTCACGAGGTCATGGAGGCCATCAATCGAAG
>VGRX01000027.1 GCA_016875215.1 Deltaproteobacteria bacterium | reverse complement strand
GGGGTGTCGGGCGTGTCGGGCGTGTCGGACGTGTCGGACGTGTCGGACGTGTCGGACGTGTCGGACGTGTCGGACGTGTCGGACGTGTCGGACGTGTCGGACGTGTCGGACGTGTCGGTGCCAGGCCCCGCCTGAGTGCAGGAGAGAAGCACAGCTCCAATCACGAAGATCTTATGTACGCGGCGCCTTGGAAATCCGGAAGTCATCCCCCCCTCCTGCGCGCTAGTATGCGTTGGGGCAGGCGGGTTGGCAATGGGGTATGAATCGGCCCTTCTGTGTCACCGCCGCACACATTTTGTGACAGGTTGGCGCACTTTCGGCGGTTTCTTGCGTCGCGGCTCGACGGAACGCTCATTTCCTTGACTCGGGGCCTTTTCCCGCCTATAAAGGTACTCGCGTATGAAGGGTATGAACAGCCCAACGGCGAAGGAGGGCATCATGAAGAAGCTGGCGCTTGTGGCGGGTTTGCTTGCGGCTCTGGGGTTCGGCTGCTTCGGCGGTGAGGATCTCGAGTGCGTGGGCGACGAGTGCAATGTGGAGGAGCCGTCGCTGAACCTCAAGGATCCGGGCAACACCACGGAGGATCCCGTGGTGGAGGAGCCCACCGAGGAACCGGTCGAGGAACCGGCGATGTCATTCCCCCAGATGCCGGCGTCGGCCACGTTCAGCAGCTCAGGTCCGGATGGTCAGAAGTTCCCTCCGCCTGCCAAGGTCGACGAGGAGGGGATCACGATTGACGATCTCACCCCGGAGGAGCTGAAGAAGGTCGACACGCTGCGCAGCTCGATCGAGCTTGGGCTCGGCCTGGGCAAGTACCGGTACATCGAGCAGATCTCGCTGACCCTGGCGGACAAGGGCATCGTGGCTGACTATGAAGGCACGCTGGCCAACGGGTTCGAGGACCTCGAGGTCGAGCCCGAGGTGTGTCCGTTCCAGAAGTACTACGAGAACGGGTTCCAGCCGACGGGTCCGTCCTGCGACTACCTGGTGGACGTGGCCAAGGTGGAGGTGTACTCCGAGCTGTCGAAGTACATCGACGCGGCGCCGCTTCCCAAGGAGTTCCAGGAGTCCGAGCACTTCCAGGAGGCCGAGTTCTGGTACGAGCAGGGTGCGCTGAGCGGGGTCGAGGAGCAGCGGGTCATGGTTCGCACGGACCTCAAGGAGCGCCAGCTCTGCAACAAGAAGCCGACCCCGGTCGAGAGCTCTCACGAGAAGGGGGTCATCGTCGGCCGTCAGCTCCTGGCTGCCAAGATCAATGGCTGGCTCCAGGCCAATGGTCATGTCGCGGACTACCCGAAGATGTCCAAGCCGATCCAGGTCTGCAACGCGAACAGCTCCGTTCTGCTCCCGGCCAAGCAGGCAGCCATCCAGAATATCGACGTGACCGCGGTGGAGCAGGAACTCTGCAAGGACTACCAGCCGCCGACGCAGGAAGGCGTGCTGCAGTACTCGCAGGCCAAGATCGACTACAAGAAGGGCATCAAGGAAGGCATCGACGCCGAGTTTGCGATGGCCGCGGTCATCGTGTTCAAGGTGATTCCGTGCAACGTGTCCGATCCGATCGTGCTCGACCTGGACGGGGATGGAATCGAGCTGGTCAACATCGCGTCGGGTGTCAACTTCGACCTGTATGCGACCGGCAGCAAGCAGGCGGTCGCGTGGGTCGGCAAGGATGACGGCTTCCTGGTGCTGGACCGCAACGGCAACGGCGTCGTCGACAATGGCAGCGAGCTGTTCGGCAACCTGGACGAGGGCTTCTCCGACGGGTTCCACCATCTCGCCCAGCTCGACCGTCGCGAATTCGGCGGCAACCAGGACGGCAGGATCGACAGCAACGATGCGGCCTTCGCGTACCTCGCGGTCTGGCAGGATGCCGATGCCGATGGCGTCTGCGCCGTGTCCGAGATGATTGCGCTCTCCACGCTGAAGATTACGGCGGTCAGCTTGGATTCGCAGAAGGCCCGCCTGGCAAGCGGCGGCAACCGGATTCCGGCCGTGTCGGTCGTGTCGGGCGAGCGCGAGATGCTCTGCGGCGATGCGTTCCTTGCTTCGGCCCCGTACGCGCGGCTGGCCGGCAGGTAGTCGGATTGATCTCCTGATTCGTGCCGCTCTCGACTTTCCCACTCATGTCGGGTATCTTGTCTCAAGCGATGGAAAGAGCTGTGCCACCATCTCGAGGAGCCGGTTGAAATGAGAGCGTCGAATCTGCTGGTGTTGATGCTTTGTCTCTTCGTTGTCCTGGTGTCGGCCGCATGCGACGACTGTCCGGAGTGCGAGTCTGCGGATTGCCCCTTCAAGTGTCCGCCGGCGAAGCAGTGCCCCGAGTTCGATGTCGTCACTCCGGACGCGACCTGTCCGCTCGTCGACACCGAAGCCCCCCCTCCCTGCAAGGAGATCGTCGAGCAACCCGACGAAGACGTGATCGAGCCTGTGGATGCCGGGCCGGGCTTGCTCACCGTCTCCCTGATCTCGGACAAGACCATCGTCAGCGGCATTGCCCAGTTCTCGGCCAAGGTCACCGCCAGCGCGGCGGTCATGGGCGTGGAGTTCTACGTCGATACCACCCGAATCGACACGGACCTCATCCCCCCGTACAGCACCACGGTCAACACGTCGCAGTTCCCGGACGGTCCCCACTTCGTGCAGGTGTTCACCGCGAGCACCGACGGGCTCACGGCATCGGATTCCAAGTCGATCACGTTCGACAACAGCCCGCCCCAGATCACAAAGACCGTTCCCACCGAAGGGGATGCCGTCTTCTTCGAGGACGGCCCGCTTCACATGGAGATGGAGGTCGACGACGTCGATGCCATCAAGAATGCCATCTTCCGTGCCAACGGCCTGGAGGTAGGCAACTTCCTGGCGCCGCCCTTCTTCGCCGACGTGAACTACGAAGACCTGTACATGGACATCAACTCGCTTCCCAAGAACGTCTATCTCCTGTTCGAGGCCACGGACTACCTGCAGCAGAAGAGCGAGAAGACGTTCAACATCATGGTCCACAAGCGCCACCAGTGGACCTTCGTCACTCTCGGAGAGATCTGGGCCTCTGCGGTCCGTTTCCCGGACGGGAACATCGTGTTCGGCAACAACAACAACCGCATCTACTGCCTCAACCCGTCCGGAGGCAAGGTGTGGGAGTACACTGCGGACGGCACCATCATCGTGCAGCCGGCCATGGACCCCGGCTCGGGGAGGGCTTTCTTCGGCACGACTGCGGGGACGGTGCTGGCCATCGACAGCGGCGGGAGCGTTGCCTGGAACAAGGACATCAGCACGCCGCCGGGCGGTGCGCTGGCGTATGCCAACGGCCAGCTCTTCGTCGGCGGGTATGCCGGCAAGCTTTACTCGCTCAACCCCGACAACGGCGGCGAGCAGTGGCAGGTGAGCCTCCCGGGTTACGTCTCGGCCGGGGTCGTGGTGGGCGTGGACAGCAAGGCCTATGTCGGCTGCCAGGACAACAACCTGTATGCCATCAGCAACGGCAGCATCCAGTGGTCGATTCCCACCGGCGGCGAGGTGTGGTCTACGGCGGCGATAGGCCCTGATCAGTCCATCTACTTCGGCTCGAACGATGGTTGGGTCTATGCCGTTACCGGGTCCGGCGGGCCCAAGTGGACCGAGGAGATCACCGGTCAGATCTGGGGGCGGCTGCTGGTCGCCAGCGACGGGAACGTCATCGTTGCCTCCACGAGCAAGTACGTCACCAAGCTCAAGGCCGACGACGGGGCCGTGATCTGGAGCACCAAGACGGAGGGGATCTCCTATTCGTCGCCCGTGGAGGGAGGGGACGGCACGTTGTACGTCGGGACGACCGCGGGCAAGATCTTCGCCCTCAACCTGGAGGATGGGAAGATCAAGTGGACCTACTCGGTGGGCAACTCCATCCACGCCACCCCGCTGCTCGTCAACAACTCGCTCTACTTCGGCAGCACCGACCGGAACTTCTACGCCATCTACGCGCTTCCGCCGAACTGATCCCGCTGCCTTCAACCCATCGCTTTCGGGTCGGCGACCTCGCCGCGACCGGGCCCCATCGACCATCGATCATCGACCATCCGCTCACGTCCGCCTGCGTCGAGCGGACGATCCGGGCTTCAACCATTCCTTGCCAAGATCAGGCCTATCAGTTAAGGTAGCGCAGGCTGGCGTACGATGAAATCAAGGCATCTTGCAACCGGGTCGGTACCGCACGGGCGGTTCGTGGCATTCAGGCGGCGTGAGGTGGCTCAAGTGAGGTGGCACTGGCAATCGTGGCTCTTGGCGCTCGTCCTCGGGGCGGCGTTCCTGTTCATTTGCCTCCGTTCCGACTTCGGCATCTGGGATCCCTGGGAGATGAATCGGGCTCACGTGGCCAGGCAGATCGCGGGCAGGGCCAAGGTCTTCGTGATCGAGAACGGCAAGGCGGTCACGTCCCGGGTCGAGGCAGCCGCTTCGGACCGGTACTTCGTAGCGTCGGTCGAGCCTGCGGTTCCGCTGGCCGGAGGGGATTCTCCCACCGCGCCCCGGCAGGAGCTCCGGCTGCTCAAGCTGGCCGAGGGGCGTCTCAAGGCCGAGTTCTTCCACGGCCTCCTGGTCGAGGCGGAGGTGCTGGCCGCGGATCCGGCCAACGGGCTGAAGTTCGTCGAGACGTTGAAGGATGACAATCCGGGGGCCCGGGTCACGCTGTTTGCGCGGTCGACCGAGGCCTGCGAGACTGCGCTTGCAGCCCTGGACAGGGCCATGGCCCTCGAAGCTGCCACGCTCCTGAAGAACGGCTACGACCTCCTCCCGAGCGGTACGGAGCCGAAGGAGCTGGCCGAGGCGCGGGCCGGCAGCTTCCCGTTCGAGGTCGGCCTCGATTGCATCGACAGCTCGGACGAGGCCTTGGAAGCTGCCGTCGCGGGGCTCGATTTCGTCAAGTGGACGCGCATCCAGATCCGGGGGCTGGTCGCGCCCAAGACGTCGTCCAACCAGAATCCCGCTGCCGGCACCTGGTCGGTGCCGCCGCTCGACTACTGGCTCACAGCCTTCTCGTACAAGGTGTTCGGGTTCTCCGAGACGAGCTCGCGGCTTCCGTTCGTGCTGATGGGGCTGCTCACGGTGCTTCTCGTCCTCCTCTCGATCCGCCGCCTGGTCGACGCGGAGGCGGCCATCGTCTCGGGGATCGTGCTTGTTTCGCTGCCCCTGTTCCTCGGCCAGGCACGCAACATGGCGGGGGAGGTGAGCTTCGGTCTCTTCCTGACGTCGACGGTCTTCTCGTTCGCCTTCCTGGTGAAGGACGGGTTCCGGTGGCGCCGGCTGGCAGCCCTCGTCGCTTCTGCGCTGCTGCTCTTCCTGGCCAAGGGGCTGTTCGGGCTGGCGGTGGTGCTGCTGCTGCTTTCCGGGTACGCTCTCCTTGCGTCGGACCGGCGGTTCAGGGAGGTGCTTCTTCCGACCGGAATCATCGCCGTGCTGTTCGGGGTCCTGGTGCTGGTGGTACAGCTCCCGCACGAGTGGACCTTCTTCGAGCACTTCAAGTTCATGAACCGGACGTTCCTTGGGGGCCCGGAGCCGCTCAATCGCACGTTCGAGTACTTCGTCCGCCAGCTCGCGTTCGGGTTGCTGCCGTGGACCGTGGTTCTCCCGTTTGCCATCGCCCGGCTTGCGCCGTTCGGGGAGGAGGGGACATCGGACTGGCCCCGGCGGTTCGGCATCCTGTTGCTGCTGTGGCTGGGCGTTCCGTTTGCGTTGCAGACGGCACTGCTTCCGGACTTCCTGCACCTGGTGTACCCGGCTGCGGCTGCCGTTGCGGTGGCGGTCGCCTACTTCTGGAAGTCGGAGACGATTCCGGAGAAGCTGGACATCTTCCAGGCATTCGTCATGGCCGGTATCGCTGCGGTTCTCATGGCCAACCTGCTGGAGAGCCCGCTGCCGCTGCTCGGGTTCCTGACCGGGGATCCTCAGTTCGGCGGCGAAGGGGGGACGAAGTTCCCGCCCGACTTCAAGCTTCCGCTTCCGGCAGCAGGGCTTCTGGGGCTCATGGTCCTCCTCTTCCTGGCCTACTTCGGATCCGGGGGGACCATCCTGGACGCGGTCATCGGCTTCTTCCGGAGGAAGGTGGCGTTCTTCGTGGCGTTGTGGGTATCCATCGTGCTGCTGGTGACCCGGCTGCTGGTCGGGCTGGGGATCCGGTATGGGCAGGCGCTGTCGACGCGGGAGGCTGCCAAGCTCCCGGCGGACGATGCCGAGTTCCTGCTCGAGGTCTTCTCCCGAAGGCTTGAGACGGTGATGCTGTACGCGTCCGTGGCGGTCTGCGCGGTGGTGGCGCTGTTCGCATACACGCGGGTGGGTTCGGCCGTCGGCCGCAGGCTGTCCTTCCTGGCTCCGCTGGGGAGGCTTGCCGCCGCGGCGGGGCGGTTCGTGCGGCGGGATGTGGTGGCGCTGCCTGCGGCCGCTGTCCTGGCCCTGGCCGCGCTGCTCGATCTCGTGATCACGTTCGACTTCCCGCCGGGCTACTTCGGCGTGATGGCGGGCTCTCCGGCATTCCTGGGGGCGGTCGGCATTGCGGTGGCGGCCCCGCTGGCGGCCGTGGCGGTCCATGGCATCCGGCTGCTTGGCGGCCGGCCCGGTTTGGGTCGGGCCACACTGCTGCGCGTGACCGCGGGGGGGCTCGTGCTTGCGGTACTGGCCTGTGCGGCCGCGCTGTTCCGACAGACCGACATGATGGCTCCGGACATCTGGGTGCTTGCGCTGTCGTCGTTTGCCGTGCTCGGGTTGTACATCCTGCTGCGCATTGCGGACAGTCCGTCTCTGTTCCACCTTGCTGCGTGGGGCAGTGCGCTGGCATCGATTCCCCTGCTGGTCCTGCCTCTGGCCATGCGCTGGCCGAGGATCGAAGCCGTGGTCTATCCGCGCACGCAGGTCCGTTTCCTGCACTACCTGTTCCTGGAGAGTCGGCTGACGTGGCTGCCGCTCGGGCTTTCGGCTCTTTTCCTGCTCGTCTTCGTGTTTCCCCATCTCGCGGCGGTGGTGGGGCGCGTCCGCCTTCCGGCGAAGGCCGCTGCGGCGTGGCGGGTGGTCAATCCGTTCGAATGGCATCGCAGGGTGCAGAAGCCGGCGGTGTTCAACGTGCTGCTCCTGGGTATGGCAGCGGCATTCGGCGCCGTCTACGCACTCTCCTTCGTGCCGTCGTTTTCGAAAGAGGTATCGCAGAAGCACATCCTCGAGTTGTACTATGCGAGCGAGGGACGCACCGAGCTGGGGGAGGACATCTTCAAGTACCGGCAGGCCGCGGACCAGGGGGAGGACCGCAACTTCTACACCGCCCGGATTCCCGCACTGACGTCCCAGCAGGATCTCATCAAGGCGTTGCTGGCCGGCGAGGATGCCCTGCTCAAGGTGTCGCGGGCCGGGGCCCACCCCGGACCGGAGCATGTCCTGGTGCGCGGCTTTGATCCGGCCAACGACGCGGACGATGACGGGAAGCGGGACTACCCCGCCACCGCAGGGCTTGCAACGGCCAAGGGGGACCGGACGCTGACCGACGAGACGCAGCAGTGGGAACCTGACCAGTGGAAGGGGGCCGTCCTGGTGGACTGGCGCGGTCGTACCATCGACATCGTCGGGAACGATGCCACCACCCTTTCGCTCGCTCTCGATTCCGCAATCGATCCCGCCCGACCCGATACGCTGCGGTACCTCATCGACAACCCGGCGGCCCCCAACCACAAGGCCTCGGCCATGGAGCGGGCCCGCTACTACGTGGTGCTCAGCCAGGAGGCGTTCTCCGACGTGAACTTCAGCTTCCGCTCCAAGAGCAAGGGGATTCACATCCCGGTGCTGGACGGCAGCAACATCAACTTCCTGCTCGCTGCCAGCCGGCTGCTGCCGGGCGAGAAGAACCACAACCGTTTCGCGCTGGCCACCGTCGAGCACGATGCGTACGCCGCGCTCTCGAAGTGGACGGAGGCAGCGCCCGACCAGGGCTCTGAAGCGTTCTCGGTCCCAGCGGATCTGGCCGCGCACGGCCGGATGAAGGGCGGGTTCGTCAACTTCGACAACCAGGTCAAGCTCCTGGGCTACCAGTTGAAGAGCGCGTCGCTCGCACGCAACGAGAAGTTCAACCTCCGTCTCTTCTTCGAGTGCACGGGCAAGGTCTCGACGAGCTGGAAGATCTTCATCCACATGGACTCGACCGGGGATTCCAACCGGATCCACGGCGACCATTGGCCTCTCAACCTCTCCAACGACCCCGAGGAGAAGCAGTGCATGGGCTGCTGGAGGACGAACCACTGGATGCCCGGCGACATCGTGCTGGACGACTACCAGACCGAGATTCCGCTGGGCAGCCCGTCCGGAATCTACAACATCTACCTGGGGTTCTACACTCCGGGCAGCGACAAGCGCCTGAAGGTCGTGGACCACGAGAAGGGCAAGACCCGACACGACGGCAGCGACCGGGTGTTCATCGGTTCGTTCGAGGTGCACTAGGGATGCCAGCGGTGGAACAGTTCCTTGCCATGTTCGCCTGCGTCTGGGGCGCGGTGTGGGGCAGCTTCCTCAACGTCGTCATCTACCGGCTGCCCCGGGGGGAATCGCTGCTGACGCCCCCGTCCCATTGTCCTCACTGCCAGGCGCGCATCCGCTGGTTCCACAACATCCCGGTGGCAAGCTACGTCCTGCTCGGGGGCAGGTGCGCGTCCTGTCGGGCGCCGATTTCGGTGAGGTATCCGCTGGTGGAGCTCACCGCGGCCTGCCTGTCGCTTGCTGCCTGGTTCACGGCAGCCTACAACCCGTTGGTACCCGACGTTGCGACCGCCCTGGCGCTGTATGCGTTCCTCTTCCTGTTCGTCATGGCGCTGGTGGCCATCACGTTCATCGACCTCGAGCACCTGATCATCCCGGATTCGATCTCTCTGCCGGGAATCCCGGTAGCGCTGACTTTCGCCGCGCTGCAGGGGCAGTACCTGGACAGCGGGCTGGTGTCCGGGCTCATCGGAGCTGCGGCGGGAGCCGGACTGGTGGCCTTCGTGATCGGCGCCTACTGGCTGGTGACGAAGCAGGTCGGGATGGGGTGGGGGGATGCCAAGCTGATGGCGGTGATCGGCGGTTTCCTGGGGTGGCGCAGCCTCTTCTTCATCTTCCTGGCCGGCTCCATCCAGGGGCTCGTATACGCGGGCCTGATGCTGGCGGTGACACGGGGGCGGCCGGCGCCGGCGCCGGGGGACGAGGTTCCGCCCGATTCGTTGCGCAAGGTGAAGATTCCGTTCGGACCGTTCCTGGCGATCGGAGCCTTGGAGTGGCTGTTCTTCTCCCGGTTGATCGAGTCCTGCTTCTCCGCACTGTTCGGGATGTAGCGGGGCCGTGCTTTCCATGGAGGTCCGGGCGTGCCTCGATTCACGCTCAAGGTCAAGCTCGCCATCATCCTGGCCGCGGTCATGCTGGCCACGTTCGGGCTGGTCTACCTGGCCACTTCCTCGCTGGCGACCTCCATCCTGGCGGACCAGGAGACCCGGTCGTTGCAGGCGATGGTCGACATCCTCGTGCCTGCGCTCGGACATTCCCATGACCGGGCGGAGCTGGACGATACGCTTCGCCTGGCCGAGCGAACGGGGGGGCTGGTATCCGCCCAGATCCTCAGCGAGGGGCTGGAGACGGTCGCTCCGGGGGGGAGCTCTCCCGCGGAGATCCTGATCGGCCGGGAGGCGCTCTCGAACCTGGTGAAGAACCCGTCGGGGACGGCCATCGTGCGCTCCCCCGCGGCGGGGCGGCTGTTTGCTGCGGTGCGGTCCCTTCCGGGGGGCGGGTACCTGTTTGCTGCCCGGTCCGCAGCGTTTTTTGAGGAGCGTCGCCATACCATGACCGTGCTCCTCGTGATCTGGGGGGCGGTGGTCGTGCTCGCGGTGCTGCTGGCCGGCGCCATCCTGCTGAGGCACGTTGTCGTGCGGCCGATCGACCGGCTCCTCCAGGATGCGTCCCGGGTGGCCACCGGGGACAAGAAGCTCACCTCCGTGACCGGCGCCCCGGACGAGTTCGGCGCGTTGAGCGAGTCGCTCAATGCCATGGCCGATCGGATCCGCGAGGACCGCGGCCGGATCGAGCGCCAGGTCGAGGAGCTGACGGAGATCAACCGCCGCCTGTCCGAGGCGCACGAGCAGATCATCCGGACCGAGAAGCTGGCGTCGGTGGGGCAGCTTGCCGCGGGCGTTGCGCACGAGATCGGCAATCCGATCGGCGTCATCCTGGGCTATGCGGAGATGCTCGAGGATCCGGCGCTCGACGAGAAGAGCCGTTCTGCGGCGGCAGGGCACATCCGGCGGGCGACCGAGCGGATCCAGGGGACGATCCGCGACCTGCTCGACTTCTCCCGGCCGGCCGTGGACGAGGCCGCGAGCAGCGACGTCGGGCGGGAGACCCGCGACATCGTGCAGTTCATCTCCCCGCAGCCGCGCTTCCGCTACGTCCAGGTCGAGGTTCGAGAACCCGCGCCGCTCACGCAGCGCGCCGCCATTCCGCCGAGCCGGTTCAAGCAGGTCGTGCTCAACCTGCTCTTCAACGCTGCCGATGCGATGGACGGCCGCGGTCGTGTCGAGCTTTCGCTCGAGGAGGTGGACGGGGAGATCCGGGTCGGCCTGAGCGATTCCGGCCCCGGGATTCCCGATTCGATCCTGCTGAAGATCTTCGACCCGTTCTTCACGACGAAGGAAGTGGGGAAGGGGACGGGGCTCGGCCTGTACGTGTGCCACACCATCATGAACCGGTACGGGGGGAGGATCGAGGTCGCCAATCGTCCAGGCGGCGGCGCCCAGTTCACCCTCCTCTTCCCGGGAGGTGCCCGATGACCAACGTGATTCGGAGAATCCTGCTTGTCGAGGATGACGACCAGTACGCTTCGCTGGTGCACCAGCAGCTTGCCCAGGCCAACTTCCAGGTCACCTGGGTGGCCCGGGCCGACGTTGCGCTGGACCAGCTCGTCGAGGCGCAGTTCGACCTGGTGCTCACCGACATCCTGATGCCGGGGATGAGCGGTCTCGACTTCCTGGACGAGCTGGGCCGGCGCGGGCTGGGGACTCCGGTCGTCGTCATGTCCGCGTTCGGCTCGGTCGACACGGCGATCCAGGCCATGAAGCGGGGGGCGTACGACTACATCTCGAAGCCGTTCAAGAAGGACGAGCTGCTGCTGGCGATCCTCAAGCTCGAGGAGCGGGAATCGCTGCGCCGGCAGGTCGTGGGGCTCGAACT
Source organism: Deltaproteobacteria bacterium (assembly GCA_016875215.1). GTDB lineage: Bacteria > Myxococcota_A > UBA9042 > CAIXZC01 > CAIXZC01 > CAITUV01. The sequence continues at coordinate 13,716 of VGRX01000027.1, read as the reverse complement.
CAAGCTGCGGGCCGAGGAGCGGTTCGGCGAGATCGTCGGCCGCAGCGAGGCCATGGCCGAGGTGTACTCCCTCGTTGCCAAGGTGGCGCCGTTCCGCACGACCGTGCTCGTGGCCGGTGAGAGCGGAACAGGGAAGGAGCTCGTTGCCCGGGCGATCCATGCCCGCTCTCCCCGCCAGGGGGCGTTCGTCGCGCTCAACTGCGGGGCCATTCCCGAGCACCTGCTCGAGTCCGAGCTGTTCGGCCACGTGCGCGGTGCGTTCACCGATGCGCACAGCGACCGCAAGGGGCTGTTCGAGGAGGCGGATGGCGGAACCCTGTTCCTGGACGAGGTCGGCGAGCTGCCACAGGCCCTCCAGGTCAAGCTGTTGCGCGTCCTGCAGGATGGGGAGGTGCGCCGCGTCGGGGCCACCAAGTCGAACCAGGTGGACGTGCGGGTGCTGGCAGCGACAGCCAAGGATCTGCAGGCCGAGGCGAGCTCCGGCCGCTTCCGCGAGGATCTCTTCTACCGTCTCAACGTCGTCCAGATCCGGATGCCGCCGCTGCGGGAGCGGATCGGCGACATCGAGGCCCTGGTGCGTCACTTCGTCGAGAAGACCAACGGGCGGCTCGGCACGTCGCTGACCGGGGTGGATTCCGAGGCCATGAAGGCGCTGATGGCATACTCCTGGCCGGGCAATGTCCGGGAGCTCGAGAACCTGATCGAGCGGGCGGCGGTGCTGGCCGAAGGCAGCGTGATTGCGCTCAGGAATCTGCCCGACGTGGTGGCCCGGTCGCGGCGGGAGCGGACCGACCGCGACGCGGACGACCTGTCGATCAAGAAGGCGGTGCGCGACCTGGAGACGCGGTTCATCCGGGCCGCGTTGCTGGGGACCGGGGGAAACCGGACCCGGGCTGCCCAGATCCTGGAAATCAGCCACCGGGCGTTGCTGTACAAGATCCGGGAATACGAGATCAATGTCCCGCACACTCCCGGGTAAAATTTTGACAGCCGGTGCGGCCGGTGGACAATAGCCGCGGGATGGTGGCTCTTTCCCAAAGCGGAGGGGAAGGTGATTTTCGGCCGGAAGAACGCTGTCGGAGTCGATATCGGCTCCCACTCCATCAAGGTCTGCCTGCTGTCCGAGAGCGGGCGTGGGCTGTTCCTGAAACGGTTCGACGTCGCGCCGTTGCCACCCGACTCGGTGGTGGACGGTGCGGTGATGAACTTCCCCCAGGTCCAGGACAAGCTCAAGGAGCTGGTCGCGGCCAACAAGCTGAAGGGCCGCCCTGCGGTTCTCTCGATCTCCGGGCACTCGGTCATCGTCAAGAAGATCTCGCTTCCCGAAATGACGCAGCAGGAGCTGGACGCCTCGATCATGTGGGAAGCGGAGCAGTACATCCCGTTCGACATCAAGGAGGTCAACGTCGACGTCCAGATCCTTGATCCCAAGGCCGGACAGGGGCAGATGGACGTCCTCCTGGTGGCGGCGAAGAAGGACATCATCAACGACTACGCCTCGATTGCGGTGGAGGCGGGGCTGGAGCCGTCGATCGTGGACGTGGACACGTTTGCCGGCCAGAACATGTTCGAGCTGAACTACGGTTTCCCCCCGAACGAGACGATCGCGATCATCAACGTCGGTGCGTCGATGATCAACATCAACATCATCAGCAACGGCATCACGCAGTTCACGCGCGACATCTCGATGGGCGGTGCGCTGCTGACCGAGGAGATCCAGCGCCAGCTCGGGGTCAGCTACGAGGAGGCGGAGCACTACAAGATCGGCGGCACGGATTCGATCTCCAGCTCTGCGGTGTTCAAGGAGGTGCAGCGCCTCTCGGACCGGGTGGCCGGGACGCTGGTCACCGAGATCCAGCGGTCGGTCGAGTTCTTCAAGGCCACGTCGGTCGGTGAGGAGATCTCGCGGGTCTATCTTTCGGGCGGGGCTGCGCAGATGGCAGCGCTCATCCGGCTCATAGAGCAGCGCCTGGAGGTTCCGGCCGAGCTGGTGAATCCGTTCAAGAACATCGTCATCGACACGAAGCGCTTCGACATCGCGCTGCTCCAGAAGATCGCCCCGTCTGCCGGGGTCGTTGTGGGACTCGCACTGCGGAGGCCAGGCGACAAATGATTCGCATCAACCTCCTCGAAACTGCCCAGAAGAAGAGACGGAAGCGAGCGCTTCCGTCGGGTGCGCCGGCCATCGGGCTGTACGTCGGGCTCCTTCTGCTGGAGGGCTTCCTGCTTTACTACTGGACCGTGACCAAGGAAGATGCCCTCGCGGCGCAGACCCAGCTCACGACCGAGGCGCAGGAGAAGCTGGCCGGCTTCAACAAGCTCAAGGAGGAGCGCGACGAGCTGGCCGGGAAGATGAAAAATGATGAGAACCAGGCCAACATCTTCTCCCAGCTCAAGAACGCCAACGTCGGTCCGGCCAACATGCTGTTGTTCCTTGCCTACGTGCTGACCACTCCGCCGCTCGGGAACCATGCGGAGCGCGTCGCACAGGAGCAGATCGGCTGGAACACGCAGTGGGACCCGGATCGTGCCTGGTTCACCGCCATCTCCCAGGGCAAGGACAACAAGGTCACGTTGATCGGCCAGTCCATCTCGCACCACGACGTGGACGAGCTTCTCCACCGCCTGCGAGCATCCATCTACTTCCAGGGGCTGAGGTTCCTGTCCGCCAAGGCGGGCAAGTCCGACGGCAAGTCGCCTCCCGTCATCGAGTTCAAGATCGAGGCGGTGCTGAACTACGACCCCGAGGTCGGAAAGCAGCCTCCGGAACCTCCGCCCGGCGAAGGGAACAAAGACAAGAAGAAGGGGTCGAAGCCCGACCCCGCCACGGGGAAAGGGTAGGGAACGATGGACAAGTTCAAGAAGCTTCCTCCCCAGTACAAGCTCCTGATCGGGATCGGGTTCCTGGGTCTCGTGGCCGGCCTGTACTACTACCTCGTGATCATGGACATGGACGACCAGTTCGCGAACCAGAGGAATGCCTACAACGCGGCCCAGAAGGAGCTGACGCAGTTCAAGGACTTCAAGGGGGAGCTCGAGATTGCGGAGCTTCGGGAGCAGTACGCCCAGGTCATCAAGCAGATCGAGGAGAACAAGAAGATCGTCCCGGACAAGGACAACGTGCCGCAGCTCCTGGCCGGGCTGGAAGCGGATGCGATCGAGGCCGGGCTGACGGTCGTCGGCAAGGAGCAGAAGGAGACGCAGCACGAGAACTACTACAACCGGATCCCGATCCAGTTCGAGGTGTCCGGGAGCTATCTCGACTTCATCAAGTTCCTGAAGCTGATCGTGGAGCCGGGCAAGCGCCTCGTGGCTGCGAGCAACTTCGACATGAAGGTCGTGCTCAAGAAGAAGGCGCGCAAGGATACGCAGACTCCGGCGCCGCTGCTTGCCGGCGGGCAGGTGGCCGGCACGGAATCGGAGATCGCTGCGAAGTTCATCGTCGAAGGGTATACCTACACCGGGGCGCCGGCGCCGGTCGTGGGCAAGAAGAGGTAGAGGAGGCACAATGAAACCGTCGTCCGGCCTCCACATCCTGGTTTGTCTCGCGTTGGCAGCGGCGTTCCTGTATGCCTGCGGGGGTGACGAAGCCCCGACGACAGGCCCCTTCAAGGAGACCGAGGCGAGCCCTGACGATGCCAAGAAGGCCCAGGAGGCCAAGCTCAAAGAGATGCGGGGCAAGAAGAAGGGGGCACTGGCGGTCGAGATGGTTGCCAAGCCCGAGTGGGACATGCTGGCGCCGCACTTCTTCCAGTTCGTCGGAGGCATCGAGGGGGAGCTGCACTCCAAGTCGGTGACCTGGAAGTTCAAGGACGCGTTTGCCCCCCGCACCGAGAAGTTCTACCCGCCGGTCGAGGAGCACAAGGATCTCGGCGCCACGGTCAAGGCCAAGACCAACGACAGTGCCAAGAAGAAGGAAGAGAAGACCGTCAAGTCGATCCTGGACGGAATCCTCGCCCCGGTGGGCGTGAAGAAGGAGGGGGAGGAACCGACTCTGGCGGTCACGGAGGCCGAGAAGGACCCGCTCACCAGGTTCGAGCTCAAGAAGTACAGCTTCCGCATCATCATGACCGGGATCTCCAACCCCGAAGCCATGGCGGAAGCCCCGGACGGCAACACCTACGTCGTCCGGATCAACGACCGCCTGGGCAGCGAGGGCGGTCGGGTGGTCGACATCTTCAAGCACAAGATCCTCGTCAGCCTGCCCGACGTCCCCGAACCGCTCGAAATCTCGCTGGCCCCCGATTCGCTGCCCGACACGTTCGCGGCGCAGTAGCCCCTGTACATTCGCTCCGCCACCGAGTAGAGTAGCGCCATCCGGCAACCGGACCGGACCTGGACGGTGAATCGGCAGGAGGAGAAGATGGCCAAGGGAAGCCTCATCGACCGGATTGCATCGAAGCAGAACCTGCAGGAGTTCGAGGAGCTCAACTGGACGGGCAGCTTTGCGGATTACCTCGCGCTCGTGAAGGAGAATCCGCGGGTGCTTCGCTCGGCATTCCAGCGGGTCTACGACATGATCATGTCGTACGGCTTCTCGGAGTACTCGGAGACCAAGAAGAAGATCGTGCACTACAACTTCTTCGATGATCCGCGGCACGGCGGACGGGATGCGGTGTTCGGGCTGGACATCCCGCTCATGAAGTTCGTGCACGTGCTCAAGGCGGCGGCGTTCCGTTACGGCCCGGAGAAGCGGCTCCTGCTCCTCCACGGTCCGGTGGGAAGCTCCAAGAGCACCATCGTGAGGCTGCTCAAGAAGGGGCTCGAGGACTACTCCTACTCGCAGGACGGGGCCCTGTACACGATCGAGTGGAACATGCCCGAACGGGAGACCATTCCCTGCCCCATCCACGAGGAGCCGCTCCACCTGGTTCCGCTCGACTGGCGGGGCGAGGTGCTCGAGGAGCTCGATCTGGGGAGAGTCGAGTACCCGATTCGGGCGGACAAGGAGCTGTGCCCCTCGTGCCGGCACAACTACCGGTCGCTGCTGCAGCACTACCGTGGGGACTGGAGCAAGGTGATCGAGCACGTGAAGGTCAAGCGCTTCCTGTTCTCGGAGCCGGACCGGATCGGCATCGGGACCTTCCAGCCCAAGGATGAGAAGAACCAGGATTCCACGGAGCTGACGGGGGACATCAACTACCGGAAGATCGCGATCTTCGGCTCGGATTCGGATCCACGGGCCTTCAACTTCGACGGCGAGTTCTGCGTGGCCAACCGAGGCCTGATCGAGTTTGTCGAGGTGCTCAAGCTCGACGTGGCGTTCCTGTACGACCTGCTGGGGGCCAGCCAGGAGCACCGGGTCAAGCCGAAGAAGTTCGCACAGACCGACATCGACGAGGTGATCATCGGGCACACCAACGAGCCGGAATTCCGGAAGCTCCAGAGCAACGAGTACATGGAGGCTCTGCGCGACCGCACCGTCAAGATCGACATCCCGTACATCACCCGCTTCACGCAGGAGGTGAAGATCTACAAGAAGGACTTCGGGAGCGGCCGCATCGGCAACATCCACATCGCGCCCCACACCCTGGAGATGGCTGCGCTGTGGGCCGTTCTCACCCGGCTGCACGATCCGAAGAAGCACAACATCACGTCGCTCCAGAAGGCCAAGCTCTACGACGGGCGCTCCCTGCCCGGGTTCACCGAGGACAACGTCAAGGAGCTGCGCAAGGAATCGGACCGGGAGGGGATGGAGGGCATTTCCCCGCGCTACATCCAGGACAAGGTCTCGGAGGCGCTGGCGAGCGACGAGGGAACGTCGATGATCAACCCGTTCATCGTGCTCAACCGGCTCGAAAGCGGTCTCAAGCACCACTCCCTGATTGCCAATGAAGACCAGCGCCGGCATTTCAAGGAGCTCCTGGCCGTGGTCAAGGAGGAGTACGAGGACATCATCAAGGACGAGGTTCGCCGCGCCATTTCCGCAGACGAGGAGGCCATCGCCCGCCTCTGCTCGAACTACATCGACAACGTCAAGGCCTACACCCAGAAGGAGAAGGTCCGGAACAAGTACACCGGCCAGTACGAGGAGCCGGACGAGCGCCTGATGCGCTCCATCGAGGAGAAGGTTGGAATCCCCGAGAACCGCAAGGATGACTTCCGCCGGGAGATCATGAACTTCATCGGTGCGCTCGCTCTCGAGGGGAAGACCTTCGACTACACGACCAACGAGAGGCTGCGCAAGGCCCTCGAGCTGAAGCTCTTCGAGGACCAGAAGGACTCGATCAAGCTTGCGAGCCTGGTCTCGTCGGTAGTGGACAAGAAGACCCAGGAGAAGATCGACATCGTCAAGAACCGGCTGATCCGGAGCTTCGGATACAACGAGGAGTCGGCCACCGACGTGCTCAACTACGTGGCCAGCATTTTTGCCCGCGGCGACCAGAAGGAGTAGCACGGGATTCCCATGGCGATCCAGAGCATCGAGAAGGACCACGCCCGTTTCCGTGACATCGTCAAGGGGGCGGTCCGCCGAAACCTGAAGCGGTACATCTCGCGGGGGGAGATTCTCGGCCGGGAGGGGAAGAAGACGGTTGCCATTCCCGTGCCCCAGATCGAGATCCCCCGGTTCCGCTTCAAGGGGAAGGGGCAGTCGGGGGTCGGCCAGGGGGACGGCGAGGAAGGCGATGCCGTCGGCCAGGGCGAGCAGCAGCAGGGGAGCGGCAAGGCGGGCGACCAGGCGGGAGAGCACGATCTGGACGTGGAGATCTCGGTCGAGGAGCTTGCCGAGATCCTCGGCGAGGAGCTGGAGCTCCCCCGCATCCGCCCGCGCGGGAGTGCGACGCTGAAGACGCTCAAGTCGAAGTACACCGGGATCGCCAAGGTCGGCCCCGAATCGCTGCGTCACTTCAAGCGCAGCTTCAAGGAGGCCCTGAAGAGGCAGCTCTCGGCCGGCATGTACAACCCGGACGATCCGTCCATCATCATCACGCGCGACGATCGCCGATACCGTTCGTTCAAGCTCCAGATGAGCCAGGAATCCAATGCGGTCATCGTGTACATGATGGACGTTTCGGGCTCGATGGGGGAGGAGCAGAAGCAGGTCGTCCGCATCGAGTCGTTCTGGATCGACACCTGGCTGCGCCACAACTACAAGGGGATCCAGTCCCGCTACATCATTCATGATGCGCGCGCACGCGAGGTGGACCGGGATACCTTCTTCCGCACCCGGGAGAGCGGCGGTACGATGATCTCGTCCGCGTACAACCTCTGCGCCGAGATCCTGGACAAGGAGTATCCGTCCCAGGACTGGAACGTCTATCCCTTCCACTTCTCGGACGGCGACAACTGGTCCGCCGACGATACCGACCGGTGCATGAAGATCCTCACGGACGACATCATCCCCCGCTCCAACATGTTCTGCTACGGGCAGGTCAAGAGCCCCTACGGGTCTGGGCAGTTCATCAAGGATCTGCAGAAGCAGTTCGGCAGCGACGAGAACGTGGTGCTCTCCGAGATTCCGGATCGGGACGGCATCGTCCAGTCGATCCGGGACTTCTTCAAGAGGGGGAAGTAGCCATGTCGCTTCCGCTCTACCTCTGGAAGATCAAGGAGGACATCCGCGGCTGGGCCGAGGAGTTCGGGCTCGATTTCTTCGAGGTCATCTTCGAGCTGGTCAGCAACGAGAAGCTCAACGAGATTGCGGCCTACGGCGGTTTCCCGGTACGTTACCCGCACTGGCGCTTCGGCATGGAGTTCGACCGGCTCTCGAAGAGCCACATGTACGGCCTCCACAAGATCTACGAGATGGTCATCAACAACGACCCCTGCTACGCGTACCTGGTCGAGGGGTCGAGCCAGATCGACTACAAGCTGATCATGGCCCATGTCTATGCGCACAGCGACTTCTTCAAGAACAACGCCTGGTTCAGCCACACCAACCGCAAGATGATGGACGAGATGGCCAACCATGCGACGCGCGTCCGCCGCTACGTCGATCGTTTCGGATTGGAGCGGGTCGAGCGGTTCGTGGATGCGTGCCTGTCGGTCGACAACCTCATCGACTACCACTTTCCCGGGCAGGTCGAGAAGCCTCCGGCCCCGACGCCGGAGGAAGTGAGCAAGGACCATCGCTTCCCCATCCAGGCACCGGAGTATCTGGAGGAGTATCTCTATCCGAAGCAGTATGTCGAGCAGCATCGGCGGAAGCGGGAGAAGGAGCGGCGGCGCAAGACCCGCAATCCGCCTGCTCCGATGAAGGACGTGATGTACTTCCTGGTGCGGAATGCCTCCCTGGAGGAGTGGGAGCGCGATGTGTTGTCCATGGTCCGCGAGGAGGCGCTCTACTTTGCGCCGCAGGGGCAGACCAAGATCATGAACGAGGGCTGGGCCGCGTACTGGCACTCGATGATACTCACGCGAAAGGCCCTCGATTCGAGCGAGATCGTCGATTTTGCGGACCACCATTCCATGGCCGTGCAGGTCCACGGGATGAACATCAACCCGTACAAGCTGGGCCTCGAGCTGTTCCGGGACATCGAGGAGCGGTGGAACAAGGGGCGCTTCGGCAAGGAATACGAGGAGTGCACCGACTTCCGCATGCGGCAGATGTGGGACCGCAACCTCGGGTTGGGGCGGGACAAGATCTTCGAGGTCCGCCGGGTCTACAACGACGTGTCGTTCCTGGACGAGTTCCTGACGACGGATTTCTGCCTGCGGAACAAGCTGTTCACCTGGGTTTTCAAGGAGCAGTTCAACCGCTACGTGGTCGATTCCCGCGAGTTCGACCAGGTCAAGGAGACGCTGCTCTCCCAGATCACGAACTTCGGGCATCCGAGGATCGACGTGGTGGACGGGAACTTCCGCAACCGGAACGAGCTGTTGCTGTCGCACGCGTACGAGGGGGTGGACCTGGACATCAAGTACGCCACCGACGTGCTGCGCAACCTGGTACTGATCTGGCGTCGTCCGGTGCATATCCGGACCCAGGTCGGAAGCGAGCTCCAGATCTGGAGCCACGACGGTCGCAACTTCTCCACCCGCAAGGCCGAGGCGAAGGACGAGCCGGTGGATGATGAGGAAGCAGAGGAGTGAACATGGGCAGCAATGGACGAAAGCTCTCAGCTTGGGGCCCTTGGGTCGGGTTTCTCGTTCTGGCCGCGGTGACGACGGCCTGCGGTCCCGGAGGGGCGGTGAAGTATCCGGAGGGGAGTATCCGCCTGGCGGAGGGGTCGGACAGTGATTCGCTCGTCAAGCGCTTCTTCCCGGGCTACGGCGGGCGGTTCTACGTGGTCCCGGACCGGCCGGAATCGCCGGTCATGGGGGTCATCTGGAACCCGAAGAAACCCGCGGACTGTTTCTTTGCGGGAGCGTCGAACCGGGGGAGCTGGTCGCTGGCCATGAGCCTCGAGGGGGCGGCGCAGCTCGTCACGGGGGTCAGCGTGATCGACATGTTTGCAGCGGACATCCGCCGGGACGGATCCAACGACATGTTCATCGTGCTCGAGATCCGCTCGAGGGCTGCTCAGGGAGACGGGAGTCAGGTCCGCACCGCCCTGTACGTGTACGAGCTGGATGTGAAGCCTTCCCTGATCTGGTACCAGACTCTCGCCCTCGAAGGGGAGATCGAGTCGGCCTGCAAGAGGTCGGACAAGAGCTACGCAGCGGAGGTCGAGTATGCCCTGGACGAGATGGGGCGGATCGAGTCCATCAACGTCAAGTCCGATCTTGCGGGGACCGAGTGCACCGGCGGAAAGGGCTGCGAACACGAGAGGGAGTGCCTGCGCGCCCGCGACGAGGCCGATGTCACCCTTACCTGGGATGCCGAGCTGCGCCGCTACGTCGACAAGGACCAGGAGGAATCCGTCCTGAGGATCCCGGATGTATCGTTGTAGCTCCCCGGTTTGACGGCCGATCCTGCCTGTGGTATGCCTTCTGCTCAGGAGGCGGAACATGCTACGGATCACTACATTCTGCCTGGCGGTCAGTGCGGCTCTGGCGCTGGCTTCGGAGGTAGCCGCAGCGGACGGCAAGACGGCAAAGGACCCCGATTGGATCGAGATGACCATCCTCAAGGCGGGCAAGCCGGTGGGCGAGCTGGGCTTCAAGACGGTGGCCACGGCCACCGGGATGTCCTACACGTCCTCGAAGATGGAGCTCAAGGGCAAGAAGGGAGCTCTGGCGATCCAGACCCACGTCGAGCGTGAGAAGGACGGCAAGGTCGTCAAGTATCGCAAGTGGGTCGGCAACCAGGGGGCGGACCCTGACGTGATAGCGTTCTGGAAGGACAAGGCGCTGCGCGTCGTCTCCAAGGTCCCGAAGCATCGCTTCGCCAACGACTTGAAGCCGGCCGCGGGGTTCGTCCCGGTGGACAAGCTCGGCTATCATCTTTATTCGTTCGTCGCCGTGGCCTGGGCCGCCGGCAAGCCGACGTCCATCCCGTGTGTCTACGTCGACAAGGGAACCACGGGAACCCTGGCGCTCAAGGCGGCCGGTACCGCAACGCTGAAGAGTGCAGGCGGTGAGGAGGTGACCGCAGAGGCCGTGGAGGTTGTGGCCGAGAAGTACACGCTCACCCTCTTTGTCGGGACCAAGCCGATCTACCTCGGGTTCCAGTCGAAGGGCACCCTGGTCTTGCGCAAGGGCTGGACGCTGGTGTCGGTTTCCAACGAGGCTCCGTTGCCACCGACCGAGGAGATCAAGGAGGAACCCCCTCCGGAGAAGGAAGCCGAGCGAAGCGAAGCAGAAGCTGAAGAACGGCCTCCGGAGAAAGAAGCCGAGCGCAGCGACGCAGAAGTTGAAGAACGGCCTCCGGAGAAAGAAGCCGAGCGAAGCGAGGCAGAAGTTAAAAAAAATCCGCCGCTTCCAGAGTAGACCGACATGACAAGGGATTGGCGCATCCCGACAGCGGGCGGGGGCTTGAGCCCATGGTGGAGCGGTATGTGCGGAGCGGTGCTGCTGCTCGGACTGCTGCCGGGCCTGCTCATGGGATGCTCTTCCGGCGGGCCGAAGTGCGAGGTTGACTGTGCGGGCAAGGAGTGCGGCGACGACGGTTGCGGCGGCAAGTGCGGCGACTGCGACGATGAGCTCGAGTGCACCAACGACAGTTGCGCTGCCGGGACGTGTGCGTATGCGCTCCAGCCCTATTTCTGCAGCATAGCGGGAGCATGTGTGCCGTCGGGGACGGTGAATCCTGACAATGCGTGCGCTGCGTGCCTGCCGTCGGTGGGCCAGTCGGGCTTCAGCCCTGTGGAGGACGGCACATCATGCGGGGCCTCTGCGGTCTGCCACGAGGGGGAGTGTTGCGATCCGGTGGCCAACTGTGCGGGCAAGGAGTGCGGCGACGACGGGTGCGGCGGGAAGTGCGGGGAATGCGTGGGGATTGCGGAGTGCAAGAAGGGCAAGTGCGTGGAGAAGGTGTGCGCTCCGGACTGTGCCGGGAAGGAGTGCGGTGACGACGGGTGCAGCGGGAGTTGCGGCGAGTGCGACGACGACCCTCACGACGTGTGCGAGGATGGGCTGTGCGTATGCAAGCCGGACTGCGAGGGGAAGGAGTGCGGCGACGGGGGCTGTGGGGCCAAGTGCGGTGTGTGCGAGGGGACCAACCGGGTGTGCGATGCGGTCGCGGGCAAGTGCCAGTGTGCTGGGCCGAAGTGTGGGGATGGATGCTGCGGGCCGTCGCAGGTCTGCATGGAAGCTCTGACCTGCTGTCAGCCGACCTGCTTCGAGGGACAGGAGTGCGGGGACAACGGCTGCGGCGGCGTGTGCGGGTTTTGCGAGCACAACCCGAGCGTGACCTGCGTCGATGGGATGTGTGCCTGTGCGGGGACCGATTGCCCCACGGGCTGCTGTGCCATGGGCTCGGTCTGCTGTCCGTCGGGCTGCTGCGAGCCGAACGGGGTCTGCTGCAACGAGGGCTGCTGTGTTCCGGGTTCCGTGTGCTGCCCGTCCGGGTGTTGCCCGGGCGGCTCGGTCTGCAACGACGGCGGGGACTGCTGCCAGCAGAAGTGCGAGGGGAAGACCTGCGGCCCGGACGGGTGCGACGGCGTGTGCGGTGTGTGCGAGAAGCAGGCGCTCTGCCTGACGTCGGGGCTCTGTCCGCCGCCGGGCAAGGTGTGCAACGACGACGACTACGTTGACTGGGACGGTTGCACGAAGTACGAGCTGTCGGAGTTCCTGGTCAACAGCTTCACAAAGGAGTGGCAGACCGATCCGGAGGTCGCGGCACTGTCCGGGGGCGGCTACGTCGTGGTCTGGACCAGCAAGGGGCAGGACGGCAGCCTGCTGGGGGTGTTCGGCCAGCGGATCGGTGCGGACGGCTTTGCGTCCGGTGCCGAATTCCAGGTCAACACGTACTTCACGGATGACCAGGAGGGGCCGAGCGCGGCAGCGCTGCCGGGCGGCGGCTTCGTGGTGGCGTGGGAGAGCTTCGGCCAGGATGGGGTGGGAGAGGGGGTCTTCTTCCAGATCTACAAGGCCGACGGGACCAAGGTGTCGGGCGAGACGCAGGCCAACGGGTTCAACCTGGCGGACCAGGGCAACCCGTTCGTGTTTGCGCACGGCAACGGGTTCACGGTGCTGTGGGAGGGCAACGGGGACGGGGACTGGAACGGCGTGTGGGGACGGCGTTTCGATGGCTCGGGCAAGCCGTTGGGGGCGGATTTCCGGCTCAACGCCATCACTGCGGGCGAGCAGAAGGGCGCGGCCGGGGCTCCCCTGACGTCAGGCGGCTTCGTCGCTGTGTGGCAGGGGGCGGGGCAGGACGGGAACGGCAGTGCCATCGTGGCCCGGACGTTCGGTGCGGACGGGAACCCGACGTCGGACGAGTACCTGCTCAACAGCTACACGCCGGGCAACCAGGAGGAGCCGGTCGCCGCACCGCTTGCCGGCGGGGGCGTGGCGGTCGCGTGGCAGAGCCTGGGCCAGGACACGGCCGGGCTGGGGATAGCGGCCTTGCTGCTGGACAAGGACGGCGCTGCCGTGGGATCCGAGTTCGTGGTCAACACGTTCATCCCGGGGGACCAGAAGGTACCGCGAGCGGCACCGCTCCAGGACGGCGGCTTCGTCATCACGTGGGCCAGCAAGGAGCAGGACGGAAGCGACTACGGCGTCTTCCTGCGCGTTTTCGATGCCGGCGGGGATGCTGTCGGTCCCGAATTCCAGGCCAACGTGTTCACCACGTCGATCCAGGCCCATCCGGCCGTCGCTGGCCTCGCCGACGGCAACATCGCGGTCACCTGGCACAGTTGGGAGCAGGCGGGCATCGCCTACGACATCTACGCAACCCGCTTCACTCCGGACGGCAAGCGGATCTACCACTGAGGTGGGATCAAAGCGATTCGGCGCGAGCGAGCCTTGCCGGGCAGGTTGCTGCTTGCGGGCGGTCTGGCCTGCGGTGCTGCCGCCGCAGCTGTCCACCGGGACCGCCCCAGCCTTCCGGGAGCGGGCCGTGCGTCGGGGGCGTCAGGATGACGTGCTGAATGCGGACGCACGTGGGACACTCGACACAGTCTGCGCCAGGTGCACAGGGGACTTACTCCTCGGTTTCGAATCCGATACGTCGCGTAGCCCGGGACGGCTGCTGCAGGAACTCGTCCAGCACTCCCATGATGGCCCCGATGGCCTCGTCGTGGATGTCCACGCGGTCGCTCAGCTTGTTCAGCTCTGTCAACACCTTCGAGTGGACCGCTGCCGCCTCCCGCAACCTGACAAAGACCCGCATGATGTGGATGTTGACCTCGATCGCCCTCCTGCTTTGTAGGACGCCGGAGAGCAAAA
>VGRX01000026.1 GCA_016875215.1 Deltaproteobacteria bacterium | reverse complement strand
CGGGTTGTGTCTCGGGCCGGAGGGGTGGGTCTGCAACGCCCCCGCTCCGGAGGTCGAGGTGTGCGACTTCAAGGACAACGACTGCGACGGCGAGGTGGACGAGAATTACAAGGAGGGCGGCAAGTACGCGGCGCAGAACCATTGCGGGACGTGCAACTACGACTGCACCGGCTCGATCCCGAATGCCACCACGGTCTGTGATGCCTCGTACGCGACTCCGATCTGCGTGGTCGAGAGCTGCGACGACGGGTTCTACAAGTTCAACGAGTACCAGTGCCTGCCGCTCGGTGAGACGCTGTGCAAGCCGTGCATCAGCGACTTCCAGTGCGAGGGCGGAGCGTGCGTCTCCATCGGCGGGGGGCAGTTCTGCTCCGAGAGCTGCCTGGACAAGGAATGCCCCGAATACTTCGATTGTACCGAGGTGACCGGGCTCGAAGGCAAGTGGTGCCTGCCCATCTCCGGCACGTGCGACTGCAGCAAGGCGAATGCCGGTGCGAAGAAGCCGTGCAACGTGGCCAACGGAATCGGGACGTGCCTCGGGTTCGAGACCTGCGATCCCCAGGTCGGCTGGACCGGGTGCACGGCCAAGACCGCTGAGGTCGAGTTCTGCGACGGCCTGGACAACGACTGCAACAGCGTCCCGGATGACGGCTTGCCGGAGTTCCAGGTATGCCAGATCGAGGATCCCGCGGTCGGCGTCTGCAAGGGGATCGAGGTCTGCATGGGCGTCCAGGGGTGGGTCTGCAACGCATCCAAGCCGGAACCGGAGAAGTGCGACTACAAGGACAACGACTGTGATGGCCAGGCGGACGAGGATTTCAAGTCGAACGGCAAGTACTCCGTCCTCGAGCACTGCGGGAGCTGCGACAAGAACTGCATCGGTGCGCTGCCCAACGCGGTGGCCATGTGCGACTCCACGCTGCAGACGCCGGAGTGCAAGGTGGCCCAGTGCCTGGAAGGGTACTTCCAGCTCAACGAGTACCAGTGCATCCTGCCGCCCGACGTGACGTGCAAGCAGTGCAAGACCGACGGGGACTGCTACTTCGACGTGTGCGTGCCGCTGGACAACGCCACCTACTGCCTGAGTCCGTGCGATGCAGGCAAGTGCGCTGCGGGATTTGCCTGCAAGCCGTTGGCGGGCAAGGGGGACGTGTGCATCCCCGATTCCAACTCGTGTGAATGCAGCAAGGAGAATGCCGGAGCCAAGCGGAGCTGCTCCAAGACCAACGCGGTGGGTACCTGTTTCGGCTTCGAGACCTGCGTTCCGGAGACGGGATGGAGCGCGTGCGATGCGTTCGACCCGGCAGTCGAGCAGTGTGACGGGCTGGACAACGACTGCAACGGCCTCGTGGACGACGACCTGCCGGCCAGCAAGCCGTGCGAGAAGAGCAACGCGTTCGGCACGTGCACCGGCATCTCGGTGTGTTCCGGGACCAAGGGGTGGGTCTGTCAGGCCCTGGAGCCGGCAGCCGAGATCTGCGACTACCTGGACAACGACTGCGACGGCAAGGTCGACGAGGACTTCAAGCAGGGGGACAAGTACTTCAAGAACGAGCACTGCGGGACGTGCAACAATGCCTGTGCCGCTGCAATCGCCAACGCGACGGGCAAGTGCGACGCGACCTACCTGGTGCCCAAGTGCGTGGTGGACAAGTGTGCCGAGGGCTACTTCCAGGTGAGCCCGTTCCAGTGCATCGTCCCGCCTGACACGACCTGTCAGACCTGCGAGAAGGATGCGGACTGCGTCGGCTCGCTGTGCGTCACCGTGGACGGCAAGAAGCGGTGCGCCAAGCCGTGCACAGACAACACGGGCTGCGAGGGGGAGACCGCGTGCTCACCCTACACCGGAAAGGGGAACCTGTGCCTGCCGACGTCCGGAAGCTGCGAGTGCAACTCGTTCACGTCGGGCAGCAAGCGGTCGTGCAGCACCAGCAACGTGGTCGGGACCTGCTTCGGCTTCCAGACGTGCGACCCGGCCAAGGGGTGGTCCGCCTGCGACGCCCTCATCCCGATTGCCGAGGAGTGCGACGGGATCGACAACGACTGCAACGGGCTGGTGGACGACGGGCTCCCTGCGACCAAGCCTTGCTCGTCGAGCAACGCGTTCGGCAAGTGCGACGGCCAGGCGGTCTGCATGGGGACCCCGGGCTGGGTCTGCCAGGCCCCGACCCCGGCCAAGGAGATCTGCGACTACCAGGACAACGACTGCGACGGGACTGCGGACGAGGACTTCAAGAACGCCCAGGGCAAGTACAACCAGTTCGCCCAGTGCGGCTCGTGCACCATCTCGTGCGAGGTCGGCTTCCCGCATGCCACGGCCAAGTGCGACGCGACCAAGCCGACGCCCCAGTGCGTGGTCGACAAGTGCGACCCCGGCTACTTCAAGCTCAACGCGTACCAGTGCATCCCCAACGTGGCCAGCCTCTGCGAGCCCTGCTCGACCGATGAAAACTGCGTGCTCGAGGAGGCCAAGTGCGTCACCCTCTCGGACGGCAAGTTCTGCTCCAAGGCCTGTGAGCTCGCCGGGGACTGCCCGAACGGCTACTCCTGCAAGACCTATGGCAACTCCAAGCAGTGCATTCCGCTGACCAACTCGTGCTCGTGCGACGGGACCAACCCCAACCTGAGCAAGAGCTGCTCGGCCACCTGGCCGGTGAACCCAGGCCAGGGCGAGCCGTTCGTCACCTGCTATGGCACCCAGAAGTGCACGGTGACCGGCTGGACCGAGTGCCAGCTCCCGGTCGAGGCCTGCGACGGGATCGACAACGACTGCAACGGCGTGGTCGACGACGGCTTCCTCTTCAACGGCAAGTACGTGCAGGACGCCAACTGCGGGCAGTGCGGCAACAACTGCACCTTCCTCCAGTACCCGAACGCGACCGGCTCGTGCGACGAGTCCAAGCCGGTTCCCGACTGCGTCATGACCTGCAAGAACACCTTCTTCGACGTGAACTCGAACCCCGCTGACGGATGCGAATGCGGGTATGTCTCGGCCACGGATCTTCCCGACGTGGACTGCGTGGATCCGCCGGCCTGCACACAGGTCAAGAAGGACCAGAACTGCGACGGCGTGGACGGCGAGATCAACAATGCCATCTTCGTGGCAAAGAACGGCAACGACGGCAATGCGGGGACCATGGACAAACCGATGCTGACCATCCAGGCAGCCCTCGACAAGGCCAAGACATCGGGCAAGCGGGACGTCTACGTGGCAACGGGGGTGTACTCCGGCTCGCTCACGCTCAAGGCGGGGGTGGGCATCTACGGCGGCTACTCGTCCGACTTCGCGCAGCGGCACGTTGTCCTATACGAGACCGTGATCATGGGGGCAGCCTTCAGCGCACAGCAACCCGGTGCGATCAACGCGGTGAGCATCGGAGGCGGAAAGGACACGACCGTCGTGGACGGCTTCACGATCTTCGGCAAGAACAACAACACGGCCAGCGGCGCGAGCTACGCCATCTACATCAAGAACTCCACGAACGGCCTCCGGATCACCAACAACCGCATCGTGGCGGGCAACGGTGGCAACGGGTCGGGTGCGTCAGCGGGGTCGGACGGCCAGGACGGAGTGCCCGGTGCGGGCGGAATCAACGCCTACGTCTACTCCTCGAACAACTGCAACGTGGGCAAGGTCAAGGACGGCGGCAACGGCGGGCAGCTCTCCTGCAGCGGCTCCAACGTGGCCGGGGGCAAGGGCGGAGACAGCTACTGCCCGGTCTACAACCAGGCGCCGAACGCAGCGGAGAACGGCCAGAAGGGCGTCGGCACCGGCGGCGGCAACGGCGGCCCGGCCGGATGGGACGGGAGCTTCGATGCGCTCTGTTTCAACTGCACCGTCCCACCCAACAACAACTCGTTCGAGGGGACCGACGGCGCCAAGGGAACCAATGGGTCCAACGGCACGGGCGGCGGAGGTTGCTCCCAGGCGTCCGGACAGGTGGTGGCCGGGCTCTGGCAGCCGTACGCCGGCGGTGGCGGGAACAACGGAGCTCCGGGAGGGGGCGGCGGTGGCGGCGGCGGTGGCGGTGGCGCCAATTCCACGGGAGTCTGTGGCGACCACATCGGGGCCACAGGGGGCGGGGGCGGCTCCGGCGCCTGCCAGGGGACCGGTGGACAGGGGGGCAGCGGCGGCGGCGGATCCTTCGGCATCTTCCTGTTCTATGACGTCGCTCCGGCCAGCGTGCCCAACGTGAGCAAGAACTCGCTCGAGAGCGGCAACGGCGGCGCCGGCGGATTCGGCGGCGGCGGCGGTACCGGCGGCGTCGGAGGCACGGGCGCCACGGGCGGTTCCGGCGCCACTGGCGGGGCCTGGTGCGGCTGGGGTGCGGGCACTGGCGGCGACGGCGGAAACGGTGGCCACGGCGGCGGCGGCGGCGGCGGATGCGGCGGAGTCTCCTACTGCTTCTACTCCTCCGGCAACTACGCCGGCCTGGCCGCGTACAAGACCGGCAACACCTGTGCGCCCGGGGCTGGCGGTGTCGGCGGCGCCGGCGGTCCGTCCATCGGCAACTCGGGAAAGACCGGTGCGGTCGGCACGGCGACCACTGCGAACTTCTGAACATGGCCGCCTTGACCGTCAATCATCCGGCGGGTGCTTGCCGGCCGAATCGGCCATGTTTGATCGTCGCTCAACACGACGATGTCTGGTAAATTCGCAACTGGAGGTGACGGATGCACAGGCTGCACGGGTTGATCTGGACGGCGATCCTGCTTTGCTCCCTGGTGGTGGCGGCCCCGCCAGCCAGGGCCGAGGTACCTCTTACCCTCTCGTACCAGGGGTTTCTGACGGACGCCGTGGGGAATCCGGTCACGGGGGAGTGGACCCTCAACTTCTCGTTCCACCACCAGAAGACCGGCGGTGAGCCCTTCCACCAGGAGACGGTGGACGTGGTCACGCAGCTCGGCCTCTTCTCCGTGATGCTGGGCGAGGAGGGGGCCGACTCGCTCTCGATCGAGGACTTCTCCGGCGGCCAGGTCTGGCTCGAGCTGTCCATCGAGACCGATGTCGGCCCGGTGGTGCTCAAGCCGCGGCAGCAGGTGGTGAGCAACCCGTTCGCATTCCACGCATCCGCAGCCGCGCTGGCCGACGATGCGGGGAAGTTCGGGGGCAAGGACCCGGCAGCGTACGTGACGGTGGAGAAGGCCGGAGAGGTCTGCGTCACCCCCGGAACGCTTGCTGCCCAGGTCGAGGCGCTCGGCTTCGAGCCAGGGCCCCACTACTCCGATTCCGATGTCGCTGCATACCTCGAGAAGAGCGGGTTCGGCGCCTGCCAGTGCTACGGCGACGACCAGGTCGCAGCCTACCTGCTGGCCGCAGGCTACGTCCCGGGCCCTCACTTCTCCGGCAAGTACACGGACCTTTCCGGCGCACCCGACCTGTCCCAGTACGTCAAGCAGTCCCAGATGGAGGGAACGCTGGCGGCCATGGGGGTCCTTCTCTCGGATGGCAGCGTCCCGGTCACGGGCAACCTGAACTTCATGGGCAAGCAGGCGGTCAACCTCGTGGTCCACAATGCCAAGAACGCACCGCTCAACCCTGTCGCCGGACAGCTCTGGTGGGAGACCGGCGCCAAGCTCCTGAAGGTGTTCGACGGCACCACCTGGGTCGCCGCGGGCGGTGGTACCGCGATGGACCTGGCGTGCGCCGGTTGTGTCGACGCGGCGGACGTCAGCTTCCCGTTCGCTGCCGGCTCGGACAAGGCCGGGGCCGCACTCTCCTCGCTCGACGTGGCCTGCCTTGGTTGCATCGCAGCCGAGGAGGTTTCGTTCTCCTGGGCCAAGGGAGTCCTCCCCGGCGGCGACGCCGAGCACGCGCTCACCGCGGACACGGCCACCAACGCGCTCACCAGCAACCAGGCCGCCAACGTCACCTGCGCCGGCTGCGTCCAGGTCTCGGAGATCGACCCCGCAGCGCTCGCTGCCAAGTACATCAGCTACAACGACACCAAGACCAAGCTCGGGGCCAACACGGTCCAGGCCGCTTTCGAGAAGGTCGTCGAAGGGGGGGTCGGCGGAGGCTTTGCGGAGGGCAACGGCACGATCCTCCCGTTCGAGCAGAACTGGGGGCTTCCCGCCTACGGCAAGGCCACCACCTACCTCCACCTCATGAACCCGACCCTGCCCAAGATCGTGACCTGGCTGTACGGCGAGGAGAGCACCGGCTTCTCCACCTCGAACAACCTCGTCGTGGCCTACAACTTCTCCCCCAACCAGACATCCAGGATCCTGTCGTGCAACGCGGGGGAGACCGCGATGCAGGTGGAGAGCCCTTCCGTGTTCTCTCACGGCGCGCAGGTCCTGCTCCATCAGACCGTGGGAATCGGCGGAAACGGCACCGGCGCCGGGACGTGGGAGATCAACCAGGTCGTCGGGATCGAAGGGAGCACGATCCTGCTGGCCAAGCCGCTCGGCTACTCCTACAAGTCGTGCGGCTGGGACTGCGGCCAGGCCCAGGCCGTGATCGCGGCCTCGTACAACCAGCTCGAGATCGTCAACGGCGGCCACCTCTATCCGCAGCACCCGCTGAACAACTGGAGCGACCATCAGCGGGGGGGAATCGTCTTCGTGCGGGCCCGCAAGATCGTGGTCAAGACCGGCGGGAAGATCACGGCCAACAGCTACGGCTTCTCGAACCAATGCGGCGGAAGCTACTGGTCCTGGGAATCGGCCAAGGGCGCCTCCGAGTGCAAGGCGCACAACTGCACGAGCAACCTGAAGGGGACCTCCAACAACTGCTCGGGCGGCGGCGGCGGCCAGGTCCAGTGCTGCGACACGGGGCGGGGCGGCGGCGGCGGCGGCGGAAACAAGACGGCAGGAGGCAACGGCGCCGGTACACAGCCAGGCCAGGGGGGTACGGCAAAGGGGGACGGCGGCCTTGCCGCCCTCCACTTCGGCGGAGCGGGGGGCTCGGCCCGCTGCACCGGCGGCGGCACCGGCGGCGGGATCATCGTGCTCGGGGCCGAGACGATCATCGTCGAGAACGGCGGCCTGGTCCAGGCCAACGGATCCGGCGGGGATTCCAATGGCACGTCCTTCTGTGCAGGGGGCGGGGGTGGCGCCGGCGGGACGATCGCCATCTTCGCGGAGAACTACATCAACGAGGGAACCGTCGAGGCCAAGGGCGGCACGGCCGGGACCGGCCCCCAGGGCAATGGCGGCACGGGCGGCGACGGATGGGTCGTCGCGAAGAAGCCGATCCCGGGTGCGGTCAACGAGAGCTTTGCCAAGGGGGTCGAGATCTGGATCGACGGCAAGGAGATCACTCCTACGCTCGGCGACCCGAACCAGAAAGGGGCGCCCCACTGGAACGGCGCCACGAAGAAGTGGGGGGCCGACGGGTTGCACGCCTGGACCACCGGGCCGCTCGACCTGACCTCCGTTACCGACTGGACCCTCGGCGAGCACAAGCTCGAGTTCCGTGAGACCGGCGGCTCGGGCGGCGACCTCAAGATGTTCACCTACGTCATCTACCCGTTCAGCAAGTCGAGCCCGCCGGCCAACGACACCTGCGATACGCCGATTCTGCTCGACCTGGCCAACCCGGTGACCATCTCGTCGTCGACCGAAGACGTGATGGGCAAGGTCAAGGCGACCGATGCCAGCCAGGCCCCCTTCTGCGGCGGCAGCGGCGGACCGGATCTGACGTACGGATTCACGCTGGCCGACTGGCGGCAGATCTCGGTCAAGGTGCTGTCGGCTTTCACCCCGCGCACGTACATCAAGAAAGGCAAGTGCCTGGACGGCGAGGTCGTCGGGTGCGGTACCGCGTCGTGGACCAGCGGCGTCCTCGAACCCGGGACCTACTTCTTCTTCATGGACGGGGACGGGAACCTCCAGAAGGGGGACTTCTCGTTTACGCTCACGCCGGCCCCGCCCGGTCCGCCGGACAACGATACCTGCACCAAACCCCAGGTGCTGATCTTCGAGAACGGGACGGCCAAGGCCTCCGGCATGACCCTGTTCTCCACCAGCAATTACAAGGCAGCATGCGGCGGCGACGGGGCCCCGGAGAACGTCTACCAGTTCGACGTTCCGGGAGGAACGAGCAGCATCAGCATCAGCCTGTCCAGCGACTTCGCCCCCGCCATCTACATTGCCAAGGATAGCTGCACCGCATCCCCCATCGCTTGCGCTCCGGGCAACTCCTACACCATGGCCTGGCCGACCCCGGGAACCTACTTCCTCTTCGTGGACGGAAAGACGGCGGCGGACAAGGGGCTCTACTCGGTGACCGTGACGCTGAAGTGAAAACAGTCGAGGGCCGAGATCCACTGGGATAGGGGGGGCATCTCACTCAGAACAGCCGGCGGATCAGGGCCGGTGCAACCCAGGCCTCGACCACCGAGGCAACCCCCAGGAACAGCACCGACAGGAGCACGATCCGAAGCACCGCCAGGCCGACCTGGTTGAATCGGGGTGAGCCGATCTCGTACTTCTGGAGCCCCTTCGACAGGAAGACACCGGCCATGGCCACCAGCACGTAGCCGCAAGCTTCGAGCAGCAGGTGCGGGAAGATGCACGCGAACGACTTGAGGAAGTACACCACCGGGCCCCCGTCGGCAACGTCCGGAGCAGTCCGGGCGATGTACGGAAAGACCACCCCCCAGACCGAGGCGTTCCAGGCCAGCACCAGCAGCATCCCTCCGTGCCGGTACAGCAGCGAGAAGAGGAAGCATGCGGCCAGCACGATGAGGTTGTGCCCCAGCACGCCTTCGAGGTCGTCGAACCGGACATCCGTGATGGAGTGGCCGCCATACCCCCCGATCTGGCGCTCGAACAGCACCAGCACCTTGCTCTCCGGTGCCAGGAGCGTGGCGGCCGCGTAGGTACCCAGGATGGCCAAGAACATCACCAGCAGCGAGATCGTGAGCCGCAGGTTGGCCGTGTCGGCCTTCCCGCCACCGCCCCAGATCTCGTCGCGGTTGCGGTCGAGGAGGAGCTCCACCGTGCGGGCCTGGGCAAACGCCACGAGGAACACGCCGATGAGGCTCGCCTCGGCCGGGAACAGGAGGAACCCGCACCCGATGCCCAGTGCTGCGGCCACGACCGACTCGGCCAGGACGAGGCCGTTGCTGAACGCAGGATTCCGGTAGAAGCGGTCGAAGATGTACATGGAATCAACTCTGCCGGTTCGGCCCCACGAGCATCCGGTTGCTTTCGGGGTCACAGCCCATTCGGCAATCCACGTTCCACGGTCCTGCGCCGGCCCGCCTCGTATCGCACGCGGCCGCCTCCGCTGTCCCCTACATCGACGCAGCGAGGTTCTTCGAGAACCAGGGGGTGGACTGCACCGCAGAGAAGCTCTCGTCCTGCGGGACATAGGTCTTGAGATACTCCTCCATTTCCCGGGAGTGCTCGCGCAGGAACGTGCGGGCCTCCTTGGGGGACTCGATGTTCATCATCTGCTCCTGGAGGCCGTCCCACTTCGACAGCTCGGGCTCCAGCTTCCTGAACTGGACGCAGATCGGCATGTCCTCGTTGGACGCGCAGCCGAAGTACTTGTCCGGCACGGTCTTGCGCCACAGTCCGCCGCGGCCGGTCACGTTGTAGGCCAGCTCGTTGAACGCGGCCAGGACCTCCATTGGGTCGTCCGGCTTGGCCTGGAACTGCTCGGAGTAGGCATTGAGGTAGGATGTCTCGTGTGCAGCAAGGGCCTCCCACATGGCATTCTGGAGCGCCCGGTCCGAGCCGGGTCTGATCGAGCTGCCGGTGGCCTGCCCGGCCGGAGTGGGGGGCCAGTTGAGCACTGCGTACACCGCACCTGCGACCACCACGGCAACTGCCAGACCGATGAACACCTTCTTCATGGTGGAACCTCCATGGTTTCGCCACCAGGATAGCCGCTCCGCCACTTCGGGGCAAGGGAAACGATATCCCCCCGCTTGACCGGGACCGGCGTTGGGCTACGATCGGATCGACGAGGTGCGATCCCATGAGCCCGCTCCACATCTTCCTGTCACCCCATCTGGATGATGCCGTGTTCTCCTGCGGCGGAGCCATCGCAGCCTTGACGAAGGCCGGGGAGAGGGTCGTGGTGGTCACGGTGACGGCAGCCAGCCCGGACCTGCGCCGGCTGCCCGAGTCGGCCCGATCGCTCCATTCCCTCTGGGGGATCGCCGGCGATGCCGTCGCGGCGAGACGGAAGGAGGATTTCGCTGCCGCTGCCCTGCTCGGGTTCGAGCCGGTCCACCTGGACTTCCTGGACGCGATCTACCGTACCGATTCCCACGGCCGCTTTCTCTATCCGACCCGGGAGAGCCTCTTTCCGGATGGACGGTGGCAGCGGGAACGGACGCTCGCGCTCCGGCTATCCATGCGGCTGAGCGGACTTGGAAGTGAGCAGATGGCGTGCGCAGCGGACAGCGGCCCTGCTCGGAAGGAGACAGATGGCGCAGCGGTCAGCGGCCCCGCTCGGAAGGAGACAGAGGGCGCAGCGGACAGCGGCCCTGCTCGGAAAGGAAGCGCGGGGGCGGCCACGTTCTATGCCCCCCTGGCGCTCGGCCGCCACGTGGATCACCAGCTCCTGCGGCGGGCGGTCCGGCTGGCCGGGCTGAACCCGGCCTGGTACGAGGATTTCCCCTACGTCGGCTCGGAGTCGGCCCTGGAATCGGGTGATGTCCGCACCGCCGCCTGCCGGGTGGCACAGCTCGTCGGCTGCCGCAGCACGGGACTGAGGCAGGTCCTGGTCCCATTCGACCCGGACCTGCGTGCCCAGGCGATGCGGGCCTACCGGTCTCAGCTCGGGGCCGTATTCGGCTCCGAGGAAGAGATGCTGGAGGAGATGACGGCGTTCCTTCCGCGCGGCACGGACGGGAGCCCTGCGGAACGACTGTGGTTTCCGGAGGATTGCCCTTTGCCGACTTGGTTCACTCGAGCCGGCTGAGCTTGGGAGCCAGGACCCGCACCAGCACAGCGAAGCCCAGGGTAATCCCGCCGCTCAGTGCCACGGCCGCCGGCTCTCCCCAGTTGTCCGCCACGGTGCCGATGAGCAACCCGCCCAGCGGCACGAATCCGAAGAACGCCAGCGTGTAGACACTCATCACCCGGCCGCGCAGGGCATCCGGTGCCAACGTCTGCAGCAGCGAGTTGGTCATGTTGAGCGCCACGATCAATCCCACCCCGGCCACGGCAAGGATTGCCAGCGAAGCCGGGACCCACCGGACGAACGAGAACGCCAGCACCGCGGCAGGCATCAGGAACGTCGCCCGGGTCATCAGGCGGCCGCGGGATGCCCGCTTCCCGAGCCAGGCCAGAACCAGCGCTCCGGCCAGAGCACCGGCCCCCCGGGCTGATTGGAGAAACCCGTTCGTGGTGGCGTCGCCGTGGAGGACTCGGGCTGCCCACGCGGGCATCAGCGTCACGAACGAGACCCCGAACAGGCTCATCACCACCACCAGGCCGATCAGCAGGCGCACGTTCGGGTCGCTGGCGACGAAGCGGAGCCCCTCCGCAAGATCCGCCAGAGCGGAGGGCCTGTGAACCACCGCCGGGGCCCTTGCCTCCCCCCTCATCATCCCGAGCGCCGCCAGCACGGCCAGAAAGGAGGCGGCGTTGGACAGGAAGCACCAGCCGGGACCGGCGAACGCGTAGACCAGCCCGGCCACGGCCGGCCCCAGCGTCGTGGCCGTGTTGAACATGGTCGAGTTGAGAGCGATGGCATTCGTCAGCTCGTCCCGGTCCACCATCTCCAGCACGAAGGCCAGACGGGCCGGGGCATCGAATGCTCCGGCGGCTCCCGAGAACGCGGCCAGCACGAGGATGTGCCAGGGCTGGACGACCCCCAGGAACGTCAGGACCGCCAGCACGACGGCAAGCAGCATCATCACGCTCTGGGTCACCATCAGGAGCGTGCGCCGTGACACGCGGTCCGCCACGACTCCTCCCCACAACATGAACAGCCATGCGGGCAAGCCGGCTGCAAACGCCACGTACCCCAGGTAGGCGCTCGACCCGGTCAGCTCGAACACGAGGAACCCCTGGGCGCTCACCTGCATCCAGGAACCGAACAGGGAGATGAGCTGCCCGAAGAACCACAGCCTGTAGTTCCGGAACCTGAGAGCGGAGAAGGTGCTGTGGACCACTTCCAGCCAGAACGGTTCACGGGCCGCTATGGGCACAACACACCTCCCCCGGGGACAACCGCACGCAAGATACTACCGGGCGGCAGGGAATTCCAGGGCGGTGGGGCGGCGGGGCAGAACGGCAACAGGACGAATAGGACGTATAGGACGAATAGGACAAATGGGACGCCGCCGCCCCAATAGGACGAAAGGCCGCCAGTGCGGGGGTAGGTGGGGAACGAGATGGGCCGAGACAGCATGCGGGGCCGGGGAACGGCCGCCGGTGCGGAGGTGGGTGGGGAACGAGAGGGGCCGAGGCAGCATGCGGGGCCGGGGAACGGCCGCCATCGCGGGATTGGCTGCCTAGCATGACAAGCCGACTCGCCCCCTCGGCCGCCAGTCAAACCCCCCCGCTAGATCCGCGCCGCCCCCTATGCCGTCCATTCGTCCTATAGGTCCTATTGGTCCTATTCGTCCTATTCGTCCTATTCCCCCCATCCCCGCGTTGGGGCGAAGCCATCGGGCCGCCCCGTCTTGCCCGATCCGTAGGTGCGGTGCGCCCGCGGCGTGATGGGGGCAGGCCCTGCCTGCCGGGGTGATGGGGACAGGCCCTGCCTGCCGGCGTGATGGGGACAGATCCTACCTGCGCGGGGGCATCAGGACGGGACGGGGGGTGGACCGGAAGTCATCGTCCAGGGTGAGGATGGGGCAGTCCCGGGAACAGGACAGTGCGTAGGCGAAGCAGTCGCCCAGGTTCAGCGGCAAGCGCAGCCTGGCATCGGCAGCAACCCGGGCCTGCTCCACATCCGGAGGCACGAACTCGATGCCGCTGTCCAGCAGCAGGGCCTCCAGCTCGTCGTACCGGGCGGGTTGGCGGTCCTTCAGTCGGATGAGCGTCTCGGCCAGGTTGACCGTGCTCATGGCGAGCTCTCCCCGGTGTGCGTAGAGCTGGTCCGCTACCCAGGCACCGTGCGGCTCGGCAAAGAAGAGGGCGAGCAGCGCGGACGTGTCGACCACCATGGGGCTACCTCCACAGCTCGTCGTCGTGCGCGAAGCGGGGGTTGGGGTTCTCCCCCGGACCGGCGGCCGCCCCCAGCCACATTCGGAAGTGGACGTGGCCCTTTGCCGCGGTCGCGGCCTGCAACCCTTCCCGGATGGCAGCCCGGATCGCTTCCGACTTGGAGCGAATCCCCCGGACCCGCATGTACCGGGCCAGCGTCTCCTCGAACTCCTCGGTCACCCGGAGGTTGATCTGTCCCATTCCGTCCTCCCCGCCGTTCCCGGGGCACCAGCCCCTTCTGTACACAGTATATACGCGCCGAGCCGATCCAGGCAAGGCAGAAGACCGACTTGCAGGAGAGAACCCCCATGGATCGGGGCGAAGCCCACCGGCTGACATGCCTTGGCCGGGCCGTGGGGGCGGGGCGGCGGGGCGGCGGGGGCGGCGGGGCAGAACGGCAATAGGACACATAGGACGAATAGGACAAATAGGACGAATAGGACCCGCCGCCCCAATAGGACGAACGGCTCCCTCCTACCCGGCGGATCGGGGCGAAGCCCACCGGCCGTCATGTCTTGGCCGATCCGTAGGTGCGGTGCGCCCGCGGCGTAATGGCACCGGGTCCTACCCGGCGGCGTGATGGGGGCAGGCCCTGCCTGGCGGGTCCAGGAGCCAACGGTACATGGGGACCAGTCGGACGGTGTGCCCCCCCATCGCCTCTTCGCCTTGCAGATCCCAGGTGATGACAGTCAGATCCTTGCAGTCGAGCAGCCGGGCTGCCCGTACCAGGGCCGACAGTTCGCGCTTGCGGGCTGGTTCCAGGTCGAGGCAGACCTGGACCAACGACGAGACCCGGGTACCGCGGCGGAGCACGAAGTCCACCTCCTGCCCATCCGGGGCCTTGAAGTAGAACAGGTCCTTCCGGCACCGGTACCCTCTTCGCAGCAGCTCCAGAAACACGCAGTTCTCCATGAGCCTGCCCGTGGCGGGCGATACCTGGAACGTGGCTGCAGCCACGAGGCCCGTATCGACGACATACGCCTTGCGGGGTGGCCTGGAGAGCTGCCCGGTCTTGTGGGAATACCGAGAAAGGCTGGACAGAAGGAATGCCTGCTCAAGGTGCCCCAGGTACGTCTCGACGGTGGTCACGCTGTTGAAACCAAGCAGCCGTGACAGCCGGCTCGCCGTGTACTCGGCGGCAAACGAGCTGGTCAGATGCAGCGACAGCTCATACAGCCGCTGCGGGTGCCGGATGCGGTGCCTTCTCACGATGTCCTTGAACAGGACGGCATCGACCAGGGTGGAGAGGTAGTCGCTCGGGGGCAGGTTCCTGACCGTCACCTCGGGAAAGCCCCCCTCGACGAGATAGCGGGAGCAGAACTGCAGCGTCCGGCCACGGACTTCAGGCAAAGCCAAGTCCGATGCGGCCGGCAGCGCGCCTCTTGCGGCAAGGAACTCCGAGAACGAGAACGGAAGGAGCTCGATCTCCACGTACCGCCCGGTCAGCGACGTCGCCAGCTCACCGGAGAGCATCCGGGCATTGGACCCGGTCAGAACGAGGTTGTGGCCGCGACGCTGGAGCTTATTGACGAACAGCTCCCATCGGGGCAGGTTCTGGATCTCGTCCAGCAGGAGGACGCCGGCCTCCGGGTAGACATGGAAGAGGGCGGCCAGGAGCTCATCGTAGTCGCTGACGGACACGAGCTTCTCGTCATCGAAGTTCAGGTACGCAAACGGCGTATCCGCCAGCAGTTGGAAGGCGAAAACGGACTTCCCGGCTCGCCTCGGGCCGGTGATCACCTTGATCAGATCGGTGGGCAGGTAATCACGGGCCTTGTCGAGGCCTGACCGGAGGACCATCGGCAGGCCGGCGAGCCGGTCCCTCTCCGCTCGATGCTGCGCAACGGTGTCTGACAGCATTTCCACCCCATTGGCCGAAATCAGCCGGCTTCGTCCAACATATTGGAAATAGCATCATCCACCCTGCGTGTCAAGGGGCGGTCCAGGCCCTGCCGCGGATCGGGGCGAAGCCCATCGGCCGACATGTCTTGGCCGGTCCGTGGGTGCGGTCGCCTGAGGCGTGATGGCACCGGGTCCTACCCGGCGGCCGATGCGGTGCCCGGGCTGTCGGTACGGCCGACCGCCCCTCTTCCCAGGCGGTTCCGGAGCGACTCGCGGTTGCGCTTGCCGCGGAAGCGGCCTACAATCAGCTTCCGGCAGCGAAGTACAGTACGCCATCGGAGGGAATGTCATGAGATGCCATGGGAGCGCATTGCTCGCGGTGCTGCTGGTTTCGGCGTTGAGCCTGGTGCCCGCAGGATGCGGTAGTGGGCGAATGCCGACGTTGGGCGACTCCGATGCGTTGCCGCTCCCGGATGACAGCGGAACCGAACCGAAGGACGGGATCTCCCGGGGCGACTGGCTGGCGGACGGGGCTCTTGCCGATTCCGGCGACGACCTGGGCGGCGAGGGGCTGTCCGACATGGGACCTTCCGACGCGGAGCTCGGCGAGTACGTCCCGGGTCCGGGCGATCCGGGAGCACCGTGCCAGTCGAACAAGGACTGTCTTTCCGGGTACTGCATCTGGACGTCCGACGGCAAGCAGTGCACGCTGCTGTGCCAGGAGGAATGCCCTTATGGATGGCAATGCGTCCTTCACGCTCCGAGCCTGCCCGATGAGATCTACATCTGTGCGCCGGGATTCATGAACCTCTGCAGGCCCTGCTCCTCCAATGGCGACTGCCTGACGAGCGGTGCCGATACGGGGGACAAGTGCATGCCCCTCGGAAACGGGGAGAGCTACTGCGGCGCCCCGTGTGCGGACCAGGATTGCCCCGAGGGATTCCAGTGCACACAGGGCCCCGACGTCGACGGCATGACAAGAACCCAGTGCGTGGCCGTGACCGGAGAGTGCTATTGCACGGAGTGGTTCGTAGCGGATGGGTCGGTCACTCCGTGCTCCGTCGGTAACGACTCTGGTACCTGCTGGGGAGAGCGTTGGTGCACCGGGGAGGGGCTCACCGCCTGCAATGCCAAGGTCCCGGCTGCCGAGGAATGCAACCTGGTCGA
Organism: Deltaproteobacteria bacterium; assembly: GCA_016875215.1. Classification (GTDB taxonomy): domain Bacteria; phylum Myxococcota_A; class UBA9042; order CAIXZC01; family CAIXZC01; genus CAITUV01. The sequence goes on along the minus strand of VGRX01000026.1, from coordinate 9,898 downwards.
CGACGACTGCGACGGCATCGTGGACGACAAGGCAGGGGGCGATCCTTGCACGCTGGACAACGAGTTCGGGAGCTGCTCCGGAAAGACGGTCTGCCTCTCAGGCCAGCTCGAGTGTGACGGCAAGGAACCGGTACCCGAGTTGTGTGACGCGTTGGACAACGACTGTGACGGAGGCACCGACGAGGGTTTCCCGGACACGGACGGCGATGGCATCGCCGACTGCGTGGAGCCGAACGACAAGGATGGCGACGGAGTGTTCGACTACGAGGACAACTGCCCGTTCGTTGCCAATCCGGACCAGGAGGACTTCGATCTCGACCTGTATGGAGATCTCTGCGACCCGGACGACGACGGCGACATGGTGAAGGATGACAAGGACTGCGCCCCGCTCGACCCCGCCATCCACCCGGGAGCGGTAGAGACCTGCAATGGAATCGACGACGACTGCGACGGGCAGATCGACCAGGGATTCGGCGCCATCCAGTGTGGGGTGGGTACCTGCTTCTCCGAGGTGGAGGCCTGCGCCGGCGGCAAGCTCCAGGTCTGCGACCCGACGAAGGGCGCAGTGCCCGAGCTGTGCGACGGCCTGGACAACGACTGCGACGGCAAGACCGATGAGGACTTCGGCGTCGGTATCGCCTGCACAGCCGGAATCGGGGTGTGCGAAGTCGCGGGAAGCGCCGTGTGCGGACCGGACGGTCTCACGATCGTCTGCAGTGCCGTCCCCGGCCTTCCCCAGCAGGAGCTGTGCGACGGCCTGGACAACGACTGCGACGGCAAGGTCGACGACAACTGGCCCATCAAGGGGACCCCCTGCTCGGTCGGTCTGGGCCCTTGCATACAGCTCGGCCTCCTGGTCTGCACGCCCGACGGCATGGGGCTCGAGTGCGATGCGCAGCCGGCCGTGCCCGGAACAGAGCTGTGCGACGGCAAGGACAACGACTGCGACGGCAAGGTCGACGAAGAGTGGCCCGAAATGGGCAAGAGCTGCACCGTGGGGTTGGGAGCGTGTGCGGCCGCGGGCAGCCTGGTCTGTGCGCCGGACTGGCTTGGCCTCGTCTGCTCGGCGAAACCGGGATTGCCCGAGGCGGAGGTGTGCGACGGCCTCGACAACAACTGCAACGGCAAGACCGACGAGAACTGGGGCAACCTCGGGCAGGCCTGTGCCGCGGGAATGGGGATGTGCACGAACTTCGGGATCTTCATCTGCAACGAGGCCGGAGACGGCGAGGCCTGTGACGCCGAGCCGGGCAAACCGGGCGACGAGATCTGCGACGGCAAGGACAACGACTGCGACGGCAAGACCGACGAGAAGTGGTACGCGACCAAGGGGAATCCCTGCACGAACGGAGTCGGCGCCTGCGCGACCGAAGGGAAGCTCGTCTGCAACTTCTCCGGCAGCGGAGTCGTGTGCGACGCGGTCCCTGGGAAACCGGTGGACGAGCTGTGCGACGGGCTCGACAACGACTGCGACGGGAAGACCGACGAGGACTTCGACCTGGGCCTGCCGTGCGTTGCCGGGATCGGGGAATGTGCGTCTCCGGGGACCTCCGTCTGCGCACCGGACGGCAGCACCGCGGTGTGCGATGCGCTCCCCTTGCCGCCGGGGGCAGAGCTTTGCGACGACAAGGACAACGACTGCGACGGCAAGACCGACGAGAGCTGGCCCACCAAGGGACAGGCCTGCTCTGTCGGAGTCGGCGAGTGCGTCAACACCGGGAAGCGGGCCTGCGACCAGCTCGGAGCCGACGTGGTCTGCAATGTCCAACCCAAGGTGCCGGGGTCCGAGACCTGCGACGGCAAGGACAACGACTGCAACGGGGTCGTCGACGAGGAGAACGCAGGGTGGTGCGTCACCTGGTTCCTCGATGCAGATGGGGACGGCTTCGGAGACGGCGATTCGCCGCCCTCCAAGTGCCTGTGCGCCGGCGTCGCCCCGTACGTCGCCCTGCAAGGGGGGGATTGCGACGACACCGACAAGGCGGTGAACCCCAAAGCGCAGGAAAGCTGTTCCACCCCCCAGGACGACAACTGCAACGGCGAGGCCAACGAAGGGTGCGTGTTTCCAAGCTGCAAGGCGCTCCTGGCGGGGAAGCCCGGATCTCCCTCGGGAACCTACACGGTCGACATCGATGGCCCGGGAGGCAAGGCGCCGTTCGAGGTCTACTGCGACATGACCTTCGACGGAGGCGGCTGGACGCGGGTTGCGGCCGGCCACCCGGTGTACGGCACCGGGTGGGACGCGACGCAGCGCAACACCGTGGGCTTCTCCTACGCGGCCATCCTGTTCATGCACGCGGGCGGCTCGGCGCATGCCCACTGCACCTACCCCGAGAGCCTGCCCGGCTGCAACAACCTCGGGTTCCGGTTCGACAACGGAGGTACCTGGTACGGACCGGCCAACTGGGGATCCTCGACGTGCGGAATGGGCGTGACGACGTGGTCCGATACCACCTACTTCGACGGCACGTGGCACTTCAAGGTATCGCTGGCCGCTCCGAGCACCTCCACCATCCAGCTCGGGACTCTCGAAGGCATCTCCAACTGCACCACCGGGGACAACCCCGGTTCCGCCACGGTGGACATCTTCGTCCGTTGATCAGAGAGTGGCGGCAGCCACGTCCTCCACGATCCGAATCACGGCGAGGGTCACCCAGGCCATGCGCTGGTAGTCGAGGATCCCGGGCAAGTCCCCCGACTTGTGATAGTAGGGATTCCTGAACAGAGCGGTGTCGGTGATCATCAGGGCCGGGTAGTCCTCCTGCCAGAACGCCCAATGGTCCGACAGATCCACCCCCGGGATCCAGGACGGCCCGGCCAGCCCCTCGGAAGGCACCGGAGTCGTGTCCCGGAAGAGGCGGATGGCCCGGTGGACCAGGGAACGCGACGTCAGATCCCCGACGAACCCGACGAAGTTGCCCTCGCTCGGGTAGATCAGGGCGAACGGGGGTGGGTACATCTGGCTTCCAGGGGCATCGTCGAAGTAGCCGAGGCTCTCCAGGGAGTACATGGCCACGACGTTGTCCCCCTGTTCCCGGCAGCGCTTCGCATACTGCCGGCTCCCCATTTCGTCCGTCTTGAAGTATGGAGGTTCTTCGTTCGCGAATGCCACGAACCGGATCGTGCGGGGGAAGCTCCTCCCCGCCAGAGCCCGGGCGGTTTCGAGCAGCACGGCCACGCCGCTGGCATTGTCGTCGGCGCCGGGCGTGGTCGGGACGGTGTCGTAGTGAGCCCCGACCACCACGATCTCCGCAGATGCCGTGCTCCCCGGAAGCGTCGCCACGACGTTGGCGACCTCCCCCTCGTCGGTTGCGTACGGGAGCACCTCCGGGCTGTACCCGGCTGCCTCGAGCTCGGCCACCACATACTGCCGGGCCGTCTGCAGCGAATCCCCCATGAACCGATTGCGAGGGCCGATCCGACCGGCCAGCTCCTCCACGTGCCGCCGAAGCCCATCCTCCAGCCCGGCCGGCCCCACATCCGGCGGTGGCACGTTCCCCCGGTGGGTCTCTCCGGGCATGGATGCCGACCAGAACGCACCTGCCACGGGAAGCAGGAACATGAGAGCCAGGATGATGAACATCCGGATTCCCGCCCTCTTCCATTCCCCCGGGTCTTTCGGAATCAGTCGCACGGCATACCCCCTGACTCAAAACGTCTCCGCACTCTTGCGATTACTCTAACGGAGGTTGTCCCCGGAAGGAAGGACCGTGTTTCGACCGTAAGGATTGGGTTTTCCAGTTGCCCCCCGGCCGGTCTGTGATACAGTCCGGGGCGCCCGGATGAGGGCGGAGTCAGGGATGGACGAGGCGGACAGAAAGGATGCCGGGGCACTGGGCGGGATACCGGGCATTGCGGCGATGACGGCCGCGGCATTCCCGGCCTGGGTCCTGGCAGCGCTGCTCGAGTGGTTCGTCTACGGTGCCCGGGGAGGGATGAAGGGGGCGCTGGCCGTGGCCGGGTTGCAGCTCCTGCCCGCGCTCGGCACGTGGCTTCTCGGGATTCCTGCGCTGCTGCTGTTGCGTTGGATGGAACCTCGTCTGAGGTCCGGAGCGGAGAGCCTGGACCGGATGGCATACTGGAACCTGTTCCTGACCTTGTTCTTCCTTGCCTTTGCGCCATTTCCGGTGTTCCGGGTGCTGATGAAGCTCAGCTCGACGATCTCCGATGACTCGCTCCAGGTGCTGTTCACGAGTTCGGCCTCGGTGCTGGGCGTAGCGGCCTCGCTGGTGGCTGCTGCGGCTGTGGGTCGACTGACGGCACTGGCACTGATGCGGCTCGGACTGGCCGACTTGGGGCCTGGGTTTGCTCTGTTCTGGGTGTTCGCGTTTCCCGGCACCTGGCTGGTGGTGCCGTTCGTCGTGGTGGTGCGGGAGCCGGAGCTGCTGCACCCGGCCGCCCGACTCCTGTTCCCGCTGTTTGCGTTGTTCCTTGTTCCGCTGCTGGCCCTGCTGGCCCAGCGGGCCGGCCGGCTGGTGAGAGGCGTGGCAGCGGTCGTGCTGCTGGCCGGAGGGGCGGCCCTGTTCGTCCCGACGCTGCTGGGGCCGACGTTCTCGTCTTCGGCTCTGACTGCCCCTCCGTTCACCGCGACGCTGTACGCCCAGGTCAAGAAGAGCGTGGACCTGGACGGAGACGGGCAGACCTGGCTGTTCGACGGGGGGGACTGCGACGAGTCCGATCCCCTGGTCAACCGCCTGGCCCCGGACCGGCCTGGCAACGGGCTGGACGAGGACTGCGACGGTCAGGACGCCGAGATGCGGGAGGAGCTGCAGCTCGGCGACCCGCGGCCGTTCCCTCTTCCCAGTGCCCGCAAGTACAACATCCTGGTGGTGTTGATCGACGCGCTGCGTGCGGACCATGTCCACTCGTTCGGCTACAAGCGCCCCACCACGCCGAACTTGGACCGGCTGGCAGAGCAGAGCCTGGCGTTTTCCCAGGCCGTCTCCCAGTATCCGTCGACCGGCATCTCGGTTCCGTCCATGCTGGCCGGCCGCTATCCCGAGTACATGACCTGGGGCAAGCCGAAGCGAAACAACCAGTACGTCCTCCTGCCGGGCAACGAGCTCGTCACCGACGTCCTGAGCCGGAACGGGTATCTCGCCCATTCCCTTGTGGCATCCTGGATCGAGACGCACATCCTGGGGCTCAAGGACCATTTCGACCGGCTGGAATCGCTCTACCCGCACAGCGAGTGGAAGAAGTGGGTGCGTGACTCAAGCCGACTGTCCGCGACCCGGGCGATCGAGTTCTTCGAGCACCGCCGCACCGACAAGCCGTTCTTCCTCCTGCTCCACTTCGAAGAACCGCACGAGCCCTACGTGGACCGCGGCCCTCCCGGGAAGTCGTTCGGGAAGAAGGACATCGATCGCTACGACTCGGACATCTTCTGGACCGACCTCTGGCTCGGCTTCCTCCTGGGCTACATGGAGATCAAGGGACTGCTCGAGGACACGGTGGTCATCGTGCTGGCCGACCACGGCGAGGAATTCGGCGACCACGGAAAGAAATTCCATGGCCACCAGATCTACCAGGAGAGCATCCACGTGCCGCTCCTGGTGCGGGTGCCGGGAATGGAACCCGCCCGGGTGGATTCCCGTGTGGGGCTCCTGGACCTGTTCCCCACCATCCTGGACATCACGGGCATCGACCACGACAGAAGCCAGCTCCAGGGTGTCAGCCTGTTGAGGACCGCAGCGGGCGCGACCGAGACCGACGAGCGTCCGCTGTTCTCGATGCTGGCCGACCGGGAGAAGGAGCCGACCCAGCGGTGCAAGGCGCTGCTGCGCGGGAACTGGAAGTACATCCTCGACCTCACCCGCAATCGGGAGGAGCTCTACGACCTGGTGCTCGATCCGAAGGAGAAATCCGACATGGCCGGCACGAAGCCTCCGGTGCTCGACGAGCTCAAGGGGTTGCTCCGCACCTTCCTCGATGCCAGCCACCCGTCCTGGCAGATGTACTGAGGCCCGCCCGTCGCCTTGCCCGGGGTTCAGCCAACACAGCCCCGACCACGCGGGAGGGGCCACGTCGGACGATTCGAACTCCGGCCAGCTGACAACACAGCCCCGACCACGCGGGAGGGGCCACGTCGGACGATTCGAACTCCGGCCGGCTGACAACACAGCCCCGACCACGCGGGAGGGGCCACGTCGGACGATTCGAACTCCGGCCGGCTGACAACACAGCCCCGACCACGCGGGAGGGGCCCTGGAGATGTGCTACCTGTCCAGCGCGTATCCCAGGCTGAGTCCGACGTAGGGGAGGTTGACGGCACCGACGTCCAGGCCGATGCGCCAGTCGTCGAGAAAGCGCCAGCCGAGCGATGCGGAGAGGAGGACCAGAGGCATGATCCGGTAGGAGAAGTCCACAGGCTCCCGGGTGACCTCGCTCCAGTGCCCGCACTCGGTGACCTTGCCGGTGCATCCGGGAAGCACTTCGGTGGCATAGACGTTCCCGAACACTCCGGACAGGCCGAGACCCAGAGCGGGGGAGAACTCGAGCCCCCACTTGATCGGGAGCTGCCAGGCATAGCCGACCCAGGCCCCTGCGAAACCGACCGGGAACTCGGCGTACACCGCGGTTTCGGGCTCGGCGCCGGCCGCGCGCCAATAGCCGGGCGGGGTCAGCATGGAGCCGCCCACGATGCCCAGGCTCCAGTGCGATTTTGCGCTCCCCCCGGAGTAGTGCATCAGGAGGCCGTGAGCCATGACGGGCTGGTGGTCCGCAAACGTCCCGGACAGGGCGAAGTCGGGAAGCCCGGCGAACACGTACGTGCCGCCGAGCGCAGCGTAGTCCCCGGCCCGAGCCGATGCCGGCGCGATACCGACGGCCAGGATCAGAAAGGCGGTGACGAGGCGGCTCATAGGGCTCCCTGCCTGCGAGCGCGGCACGGCTGAGAGCCGTGTCGTCGTCCGCGGGTCGACGTCAGTCTAGACAGGTTCTCGCCGCGGGTCAATCGTCGGAAAGCGGCCGAGGGTTAAACTGTTGAAGGAAACGGTCCGCTTCCGCTATAATCCCGCGGTCAGTGCGAGGTGCCCAGATGAGACGATTGCCGTACCTGCTGTTCCTGCTGTCGATTGCGGTGCTCGCCGTCGGTGGTTGCAAGAGCAAGGGGAAGACCGTGGAAACGGACCTCCCGCTGGAGGATCACGGTGTCACGCCGGCTGACGTGCGGGGGGACGGCAAGGTGGACGGCGTGGTGCTGCCTGATGCCGGGCCTGACGAACGCATGCCGGACGGGGGGACGCCGGATGGCGGTCCCGACGCCATCCAGCCCGACGGGGTCGGACCGGATGCCGGGCCGTTCATCCCGCAGCCGTGCCTGTCGCATGCCGACTGTGGGGACGAGGGGTTGTGCGTCGAGGTGGCCCCGGGATCGGGCAAGCTGGTGTGCGCGCCGTTCTGCATGGACGAGTGCCCCGGCGACTGGACCTGCAAGTCGATCTACGTCGACGGCCCGGATCCGGTATCGCTCTGCTTCCCGCCGACACAGACGATCTGCATGGTCTGCACCACGGACAAGGAGTGCCTGTTTGCCGGAGCGCTCTGCATCAAGGGGAGCGGGGCCACCGGCTTCTGCGGCCGGTACTGCCATCCGCAGGATGCTCCCGAATGCCCTCAGGGCTTCGTTTGTGCCATGGCCAAGAACAAGAGCGGCAGCGAGCTGGGGTACCAGTGCCTGCCACCCGAGGGGCAGTGCTGCGTGGCCGGCAAGCTGAAGAGCTGCAATGACTCGAACCCCTGCACTACCGACTACTGCGACGGGACGCTGGGGTGCAAGCACAAGAACATCGACGGGCCCTGCCAGGGGCCGGACGACTGCACCGACTACAAGTGCGTGAACGGTGCCTGCATCGGTTTTGCCGTAACGGAAGACAACACGCTCAACGGCATCGATGATGATTGCGACGGACTGACGGACGAGGACTGGATGACGGGCATCAAGGTGCCGGTCAGCGCTTTTTCGAGCACGGTCCACACGATGAGCGGCGGCGGGATCACGGTGCGAGGGGCGTTGTCCACTCCGCCGGCTGCGGGCACGTCGTCCGGCGGGGACTTCCGGGTGACCCCGGGAATGGTGAAGGTGGGAGAGGATGGAGAGCCGTAGCATCATCCGGGGGGGACTTCGGCTTGCCGTACTGTCGCTGGTCCTGTTGTCGGGGCCGGTGCTGGCGGAAACCTGGGCGCCCGACATGGACCCCGATGTTCCGGGCTGTACGCCCGACTGTGCCGGCAAGGAGTGCGGGGACGACGGGTGCGGCGGAAGCTGCGGGAAGTGTGCCGCCTACCATGCGTGCAAAGGGGGTACCTGCTGGTTCGACGGAGGGTGTCAGCCGGGAATGCTCCCGGGATGCGGAGACTGCACCTGCCAGGCCTGCACCTGTTCGGCGGACCCGTACTGCTGCACGGCTCAGTGGGACTGGCTCTGCGTGAACCGATGCAACGCGCAGTGCGGCGGTTGCGGGCAGGTGGTGCTCTGCGGAGACGGCGCCTGCAGCAAGGGGGAGAGCTGCAAGACCTGTCCGTACGACTGCGGAGCGTGTCCGCTTCCGTGCGGGAAGATGACGGCGATCGGGTGCTGCGTCATGTCGACGCTCTTCACGTGCCAGGGAGGCAAACTGGTCATCGAGGACTGCGTGGCCTCGGGGACGCCGGATTGCGGCTGGGACCCGCAGTCCGGACGGTACGCGTGCGGCTTCTCGGGTGCGGACCCGGAGGGTAGCTGGCCCCTGGCGTGCGACCTGACTCCGCCTGCGGACGTGGTCTCGGATGTCATCCTGCCGGAATCGTGCCAGGGGATCGAGTTTGCAGGCTGCTGCGACGACCACGTCGTGCGGTGGTGCGACGGCTCCGGCCTGCATGCCATGGACTGCTCGGGCAACCCGCCTCCGCTCGACCAGTGCGGCTGGAACGGACTCAAGGGGTACTATGATTGCGGGGGAATCGGAGGGGACCCGACCGGGCAGTTCGAGCTCTACTGTCCGGCCGTCGACACCGACGTGGTGACCGACACGGGTACCGGACCGCAGTGCAAGCTGGGCACGCTGGTGGCGGTGGGATGCGGCGACGTATCGTTCGAAGGGTGCTGCGGGGAGAATGCGGCGCTGTACTTCTGCGAGGGTGGCAAGCTCCTGTGCTCTTTGGAGTGCGGCAAGCTCCAGCCACCGAACAACGTGTGCGGGTGGCTGGCTGCCGGCTACTACGATTGCGGCGGACAGGGCCCGGATCCCTCCAACGAGCATGCCCTGGAGTGCTCGGGGCTTCCCGTGCCGGCCGATGTGACGACCCAGCCGGACGAATCCGCGCCGGCCCCGGTATGCGAGGACATCCCCGCGGGGGGATGCTGCCTGGGCTCTGTCCTCAACTGGTGCGAGAACGGGACCCCGCGGGCGTTCGACTGTGCGTCGCTGGCAGCGGACCCCGTCTTTGCCGCGTACGTGAACTGCGGTACCAACCCGGTGACCAAGAAGGTGGACTGCATCAAGAAGCCGGACCCTGCGGCACCGTTCTGCGGCAAGGCTCCCCAGCCCGAGCCGGTGGACCTGGGCCCTGCCGAGGTCCTTCCCGAGCTGGCGGCCGAGGCTCCGGACCTGCCGGACACGGATTCCGGGGAGACCCTGTCGGATTCGGGTGCCGGCGGGGAATCGACCGGGCTTGTCATCCCTGCGGACAACAAACCGGAAGAGGGGCCGAGGAAGAGCTCCGGAGGCTGCGGCATCGGGCCCCTGCCCGGGAACACCGGAGGGCCGCTGCTGCTGGCGCTCGCCTTCCTGCTGGTGCGACTGAGGAGACGCTCGTGAACGACGAACAGACGAACGGGAACGCCCCGGGCTCCCCCCCCGACGACGTGCAGAGGCCCCGCAACGGCTACCTGGAGGTGCTCTTCGGTCCGATGGCC
>VGRX01000025.1 GCA_016875215.1 Deltaproteobacteria bacterium | reverse complement strand
TTGTCCTGCCATCCAATGGAAATCAAGTCGGGGGGGGGGGGGGCGAGCGATGTGGGCGGCCATCCCTGCCGATGAGCCCCAACCAACCAACAGAAGGAGAGGAACATGCCAAACGCTTTCGTGGAATGGATTGAAGCGCCGACCCGCTTCACGGGTGCCAGTGGTTCGGTGCAGTACTGCCGAGTTGCCGACATCCTCGATGTGGGCAACTTCACTACGGTGGTCATCAGCGCTCGGGCGGTCGCCATCACCACTGCGGAGGCCACGCTCGAGATTCAAACAGCCATGAGCAAAGATGCGCCAGACGCAGACTGGAAGACCCTGACGAATGGTACCCTCGATATTGACACTGTCGGAGAGCACATTGCGACGTCCAAACCCTCCGACGCACAGCCCATGTGGCGGTGGCTCCGGTACAAGGTGGGCTATGCCTCGGCCAACTTCGACGTCACAATCATACTCAGTCTGCTTCTCCGAGAGACCAACTCATGACAAGGAGGCGTTGAAATGGTAGGACTTCCCCGCATGCGCCCGGTGGGGCGTTGTGAGGCTCTGTTTGCAGCGTACGCCAGCCTGGCAAACGCCTATTCCGCGTCCGGAGACGTCGAGATCCTGGCGATGGCGATGGGGCTGGCGCAGAAGGCAGCATCCTACGGGTGCAAGTGGGCGGTCAATGAGATGCCGGGCGGCTACTCCGACCCGGCGTCCGACCCGTGGGAGTCGATGCAGGCCGCGCTGGCCGCCAGCAAGCAGCCGATGCCTCCCAAGAACCCTCCGGATCCGCCGCTGAACAACGTCAAGCACGAGTGGCTCGGGCCGCCGCGGTAGTTTCCGGATGTCTTCAGGCTGCCCACTCCCCAACACCACCTGCTTGACACCCGTTCCGGCTGGCGGCATCCTCATTGGAGGCACGAGACAGGGTTGGAGGTTGCACATGGTGCGCGCGGCGAACCGCTCAAGAGCAGTCCTGGTTTCACTGTTGTTGTCAGTGGGATGCGGAGGCAACAGGAGCGCAGTCATCTCTCCGTCGGATGCGGCGGAGCAAGTCGAGTCGCCGGATGACATGGTGCCGCCAGATTGCAGACCTTCGTGCGACGGGCTGGCCTGCGGTCCGGACGGATGCAGAGGCACTTGCGGCGCGTGCCCCGGCAGCGAGATCTGCGACGACTCGGGCCAATGCGTGCCCCCGCCGTGCAAGACATCCAAGGATTGCCCGGCCGGACTGGTCTGCCTGAAGGAGACAGGTCAGTGCGTCGGGTGCATCGGGGACGAGGACTGCCCCGACGAGTATGAGTGCGGCGCCGACCACGAGTGCCATGAGAAGCATCCGTGCCAGTCCGACAAGGACTGTCAGCAGTTCGACCAGGTGTGCGACAAGACGCTGGGCGAGTGCGTGGAGTGTCTGGGACCCGAAGGTTGTGAACTCGAGCAGTTCTGTGAAGGAGGGTTCTGTCTTCCCGACGTTTGCGCTGCTGGCGAACGAAAGTGCGTGGGCATGCAGGCGGAGGAGTGCGCTGCGGACGGAAGCGGGTGGAACGTCGGACAGGTCTGCGCAGAGGCGGAGACCTGCATCGACGGTGGCTGCGTGGAGTGCGTGTGCGTTCCTGCACAAGCGTACTGCGAGGGCGACCTGCTCAAGACCTGTGCGGAGGACTGCATGTCCGTTCAGTCCGAGAAGGACTGCGCTGACGACGACATGCATTGCTTCGATGGGCAGTGCATCCCGACGATCTGCACCCCTGGAGTGATTCTGTGCAAGGATTCGTGGACACTACAGGCCTGTCAGGCTGACGGAATGGGCTTTGACGAGACGGCCTGCGAGGCCCCCAAGTACTGCAGTGGTGGCCAGTGCCTCGATCCGGTCTGTGAAGCGGGAAAGCCCATGTGCATCGGCGCGGTCGCGACGAAGTGCAACGAACTCGGCTCGGGGCCCGCCGGTGGAGGCACCGACTGCGGCGCCTCCGGCTTCCCCTGCGAGGATGGAGAGTGCGTCGAGTGCAACCCGCAATGTCAGGGAAAGGAGTGCGGCTCCGACGGTTGCGGGGGAAGCTGCGGTGCGTGCGGGAGCGGGCTGGAATGCACCGACGGGAAGTGCCTTCCCCCCGGCACGGAGTGCGTCGACGGGAACGACACGCCCTGGGACGGCTGCACGGGCGGGAAGATATCCGAGTTCCAGGTCAACTCGTTCGTCGAGAAGGACCAGAACGGGCCCCCTGCAGTGGCGACTTTCTTCGACGGCCGATTCGTGATTGCCTGGAGCAGTTCCGACGCAAACTCCATGGGGGTCTCTGGACGGCTATTCGGCCCGGACGGTGAGCCCCTGGGCAAGGAACTGCAATTCAACACCTACGTTGAGTCGAATCAGACGGCTCCCGCCGTTGGCACCCTGCCGTCCGGAGGTTTCGTGGCGGTCTGGGAGAGCGATGGTCAGGATGGTGTTGCGGCCGGGGTCTTCGGACAGAGATTCGGAGCCGACGGCTCCAAGCTCGGGCCTGAGTTCCAGGTCAACTCGTTGGCGAACGGCTCGGAGATGGCGCCTGCTGTCGCCTCACTCGCCAACGGGGGCTTCGTCGTCACATACGTATCGGGACTCGACGGCGACGGGACCGGAATCGCCGGGCAGGTCTTCGATGCCCAGGGGGCAAAGCAAGGTGCAGAGTTCCAGGTCAACGGCTTTGCGAAGGGAGTGCAGCAGGGACCGGACGTGGTGGGTCTGGCCGGCGGAGGTTTCGCTGTGGCCTGGTACGGCTGCACCGCCCTATTCGACTGCGGCAACGGAAACAGGGAAATATCGGCCAGGTTCTTTGCTGCCTCCGGCGTTCCTGCGGGTACCGACATTCTCGTGAACACCTGGACGGAGAATAAGCAGTGGGAGGTTGCGATCTCGCGGACTGGGGACTCGGAGTTGGTTGTGGCGTGGGGGGGGAGCATGCATCAGGACGGCTCATTCTCTGGGATCTTCGGCCAGTTGCTCAACGGCGACGGAAGCATGAAGGGCACGGAGTTCCAGGTGAACGACTACACCCCAAAGAACCAATCGGCGCCGTCCGTGGCGTCAATCGGGAACGGAGGTTTCGTCGCGACCTGGACCTCCGAGATCGTTGGAGAGGACTACGATGTCCAGTTCCGGCTGTTTGGAGACGGCGGAGTCCCCTCCGGACAGTACCAGTGTGCCTCAGTCTGCACGACCGGATACCAGGGGGGAAGCCGGGTGGCTTCGTTTCCGAACGGCAACTTCGTAATCGCGTGGGCCAGCAAGAACCAGGACGGCAGCGGTTTGGGTATCTTCGCTCAGCGGTTCAAGCCGGACGGAACCAAGATCTACAAGTAGCGCAGAACCTTGGGGGCACAGGTGGGATTGCGTGTCCCGGAGAGTCTCCACGGGAGTACGCCATCGCGCCCCTGGCGACGCTGTCGGCTACGACTCGATCCTCGTTGCGAAGCGCAGCAGGTCCCTGAAATTCCTGGCTCCGAGCTTCTCCATCATGCGCCGTCGATGTGAGTCGACCGTGTTTGGGCCGATATGAAGCATCTCGGCCACCTCAGAACGAGTGGCACCGTGTCCCAGCAGGAGCAGCACCTGCTTCTCGCGCGAGGAGAGCGATGCGATGCGAACTGGATCTTCGTTCCCCCCCCCCCCCCCCCCCCCCCCCCCCGCCCCGCCCCCGCCCGGCCCCCCGGTGCCCGGGGGGGCCGCGGAGGGCGGTCGCACAGCCGCCTCTCTCCCCCCCCCCCCCCCTCTCCCCGATCTCATCGCAGCTCTCGTCGGCAACGGCGTCGCTGACGTGCCTGGCGATGGCGGTGGCTGCAGTCGGACAGAGGTACGCCCTGCCCGACCGGACGACTCTCACAGCCTCGGCAATGTCGCCATCTTCGCTCCCCTCGTCCACGATTCCCTGCACTGCAAGCTTGAGCAGGGCCCTCGCCGACCGGGGCGTGCAGCCAGACACCAACGCAATCGTCCTGACGTCCGGACACAAGGAGATTGCGCACTGCAGCAGACCGCGAGCGTGGTGGTCACCTTCCTGAAGTCGGACCACGAGGATGCTCGCTCCGTTCATTCTTGACAAGCTGGCGACATCCCTCCAGGCCGTCAGTCGGGCGACAACGCGGAATCCCGGCACTGATTCCAACAGAGAGACCACGAGCTTGCAGTAGAGCAAAGGTTCAATAGCGACGGCGATTCGGGTACTCTCATCGGTCGAGTCAAATCCCTCCATCGAGCACCTCAGCAGTTGTTCCAGCAAGAAAACAGCGTATGGACTGCAAGTCGCTTCGTCAAGTAGAAAATGGAAAGAGAACAGCGCTGGGGGTTGGGGGGATCACTTGGGGCAGCACTCGGGGGGAGGGGGCTCGCCGTAGTCGCAGTCGCAGCAGGCATCCTTGCACGGGTCGCAGCACTCCTTGTACACCTCGTCGGGAATGACTCCGTACTCGCACATGCAGCAGACCTTCGAGCAGTCGATCGCGTCAGCGGGTTGCACATCCGCGGGGATTCCGTACTCGGGCTGGACGTCGGGGGCCACCGCGTCCTTCACGTCCGGAGGCATGCCGTAGTCCATCTGGACGTCCGGCTCGGTCGTGTCCTTGACGTCAGTGGGATTCAGGCAGCACTCCTTGTACACGTCCTCGGGGATGATCCCGTAGTCGCACTCGCAGCAGACCTTGGAGCAGTCGATGGCATCGCCGGTCTTCACATCGGGGGGGATGCCGTACTCGGCCTGGACGTCCGGGGCGGCGGTGTCCTTGATGTCGGGGAAGACGCCGTACTCCGGAGCGCAGCAGTTGTCCGGTTCGACGGTGCCGTCTCCGCCGGCTACGGTATCGGTCTGGGTCACATCCTTCTTGGGCTTCTCGTCCTCGAAGACGCAGCCGCCGATTCCGGCCGAGATCACGAGGGCTGCGGCAGCGGCGGCGGCCGATGCTGCGCGGCTCTGGCCCGCCTGCTCCCGGGTGGTCTGCGACATGAGGTGGTAGCAGTACTGGTCTTCCCCCAGGTGGCCGTGGAAGGAAGAGGAGACGCATCGTGCGCCGCCCCGGCACAGGGCGCCGTAGCGGCAGGAGGCGCAGCCGCCGGTGAGGGTGTCGGCCTGGAAGTCCCGGTTGTACGCGAACACGCCGGGGCTGTGCCAGAGGTCGGCCAGGGAGATGTTCCGCAGGTTTCCTTCGACGAACGGGTCCTTGCCGTCCCAACGGGCCTGGAGCGAGAGGCAGCCCTTGATGCCGCCGTCGGATTCGATGCCCACGGCCTGCATGCCGGCCTGGCAGCCCTGCCAGCACTCGTCGCGGCCGCGCCAGCCGCGACCCCGCAGCACCTGGTCGTGGGGGCCGTAGTAGCCGATGGAGTCACCGACCGCCAGGTGGATGCCTCCGGCCTGCTTGAGCTTGGCCAGGCGGGGAACGAGGCGGTAGTACATCTCGGGGGAGAGGACCCACTCGTCGTTGTCTTTGAGCGAGCCCATGGGCTTGCCGAGCTGGAGCCGCCACAAGGTGGCACCGGAATCCATGGTGATCTTCCGGACCATCTCGAGGTAGTGGTAGTTGAGCCGGTTGACCGTGGTGAGGACGCCGACGCGAAGGCCGGCCTTCGTGAACTCCTCGATCGTCGTCATGGTGCGGGCAAAGGTCCCGTTGCCGCGGATCTTCTCGTGGATGTCCGGCGGTCCGTCAATGCTGACGCCGGCGTTGCACATGCCGGCAGAGAGGGCGCGGCGGGCGATCTCAGCGGCCTTTTCCCGGCTGGCGAAGAAGCCGTTGGTGACCATGTTGACCAGTATCCCGCGCTTCGTCATGCTGGCGGCCAGGGAGTCCCAGTCGGGGCGGAGCGTGGGCTCACCGCCGGAAAGGGTGACCAGCTCGGCCCCAAGGTCCGCGAGTTGCCGGCCCACGTCAAGGCACTCGTCGGGCGTCATTTCAGCGTCCCGGGCCTGC
Source organism: Deltaproteobacteria bacterium (assembly GCA_016875215.1). GTDB lineage: Bacteria > Myxococcota_A > UBA9042 > CAIXZC01 > CAIXZC01 > CAITUV01. The sequence continues at coordinate 20,333 of VGRX01000025.1, read as the reverse complement.
CCGGCCCGCGATCCGCAATGGCCGCAGCGCAGGTTGCAGGCCAGCGTGAGCTCCCACACGACGTTTCGGGGCTTCCAATCCTTCTGTTCAACCCGCTTGCGGGCCTCCTCCAAAGTCATTCGGATCTCGCTCATCGGTGCCCTCCGTTCTCCACAATGTCGAGACAGAGTATCCCGAAGAGGCAAAGGCAATGCCAATGGCATCGGTCGGGGCGGTCGCTTTCCCGCAGCAGGAGGCTTTTCGCGACAGGTACCTAGCCCTGCGCGGCAGCCTCGTCCTTGTCGAGGCAGCAGTGCTTGTACTTCTTGCCGGATCCGCAGTGGCAGGGATCGTTGCGGCCGAGCTTCGGGGCTGAGCGGCGCACGGTCTGGGGCTTGGAGGACCCACCTCCGCCCCCGCCGCCGTGGTGGAACTGCATCTGCTGCTGACGGCGGAGCTGCTTCAGGCGTTCGATCTCCGCCTCGTCCCTGACTTCGACCCGGAAGAGGTGCTCGGCGAGGTTCTGCCGGATGCGCGACAGCATGTCGGAGAAGAGATTGAAGCCTTCCCGCTTGTAGAGGATCTTGGGATCCTTCTGGGCATAGGCGGAGAGGCCGACGCCTTCGCGCAGGTGGTCCATGTCGAGCAGGTGGAGCTTCCACTGCTTGTCGAGCTCGCGAAGGTATCGTTCCTTCTCGTAGAAGGCCCACTTGGTGGTGGCCGCACCGAGTGCGGTCTCCGGGTCTTCGCCGTCGACCTCGCGGATGCGTGCCAGCGATTGGGTGACGGCCGCGACGCGCTCCTCGTAGCGTTCCTTGACGAACTTCGTCGCTCTTTCGAGGATGGCCTCGAACGTGCGGTCGACCCCGGCGAGGGGGACCTCCAGAAGGAACACGCCTTGCAACTCCTGGGCCAGATCCGCGAGGTTCCAGTCCTCGGGTCGGACTTGCTCGGGGCAGTGGGCCGATGCGATCGTGTAGACGACCTCCTCGACGGCATCGAGGACCATCTGGTGGGAGCGCTTGCCGGACAGCACGCGCTGCCGCAGGTCGTAGATGGTCATGCGCTGCTGGTTGAGCACGTCGTCATAGTCGAGCAGGTGCTTTCGGATGTCGAAGTTCTGGCCCTCGACCCGTTTCTGGGCGCTTTCGATGGCGCGGGTGATCCAGCGATGGACGATGGGTTCGTCCTCCGGGACCTTGAGCATGTCCATGATGCGCTGGATGCGGTCGCCGCCGAAGATGCGGAGGAGGTCATCCTCGAGGGAAAGGAAGAACTGCGAGCCGCCGGGGTCGCCCTGTCGGCCGGCACGGCCGCGGAGCTGGTTGTCGATGCGACGTGCCTCGTGGCGCTCGGTGCCCAGGATGAGGAGGCCGCCGGCCGCGAGGACTTCTTTCTTCTCCTGCTCGCACTGCTTCTTGAAGAAGGCGAGGGCCTCGGTGTAGGTCTCGCCGGCATCGGTTCCGGCGCGGGCCCGGGCAAGGAACTCCGGGTTGCCTCCGAGGATGATGTCGGTGCCTCGGCCGGCCATGTTCGTGGAGATCGTGATGGCCCCCCTGCGTCCGGCCTGCGCCACGATGTCAGCCTCCCGCGCGTGGTTCTTCGCATTCAGCACGCTGTGTGCGATGTTCTCTCTCTTCAACAGCTTCGAGAGCAGCTCCGATTTCTCTACGGAGATCGTGCCTACCAGGACAGGCTGGCCGCGGTGGTGGCAGTCGACCAGGGTGCGGACCGCGGCGCGGAACTTCTCGCGCTCGGTCTTGTAGACCACGTCATCCTCGTCCTTTCGGATGCAGGTCTTGTCGGTCGGGACCACAAGGACTTCCAGATCATAGATCTTGGAGAATTCCTCGGCCTCGGTTTCCGCGGTGCCGGTCATGCCGGACAGCTTCTTGTACATCCGGAACAGGTTCTGGAACGTGACCGTAGCCAGGGTCTGGTTCTCGGCCTCGATCTTGACCCCCTCCTTGGCCTCGATGGCCTGGTGGAGGCCGTCGCTCCAGCGCCGGCCGGGCATCTTGCGGCCGGTGAACTCGTCGATGATGACGACCTTGCCCTCTTCGACGAGGTAGTTGACGTCGCGCTTGAACAGGGTATGGGCTCGCAGGGCCTGGTTGACGTGGTGGAGCCACTCGATGTTTCCCGGGTCGTAGAGGTTGCCGACGGCCAGCCGCTTCTCGAGCTTGTCCACGCCGGTCTCGGTGAGGGAGACGCTCTGCGCCTTCTCGTCGACGACGTAGTCCTGGTCGCGCTTGAGGAAGGGGATGAGGGAGTTGACGCGGTAGTACTTGTCGGTGGAATCCTCGGACGGGCCGGAGATGATGAGCGGGGTCCTGGCCTCGTCCACGAGGATCGAGTCGACTTCGTCCACGATGGCATAGTTGAAGATCTTGTAGCGCTTCTTCTCGGGGAGCTTGTCCGGGTCGTCGGGCCAGTAGTAGCGGTGCACCATGTGCTCGCTTTCGAACTTCATGTTGTCCCGCAGGTAGTCGAATCCGAACTCGTTGTTCGTCCCGTAGGTGACGTCCGAGCCGTAGGCTTCCTGTCGTTCCCGTTCGTCGAGGCCGTGGACGATGCAGCCGACCGAGAGGCCGAGGAACTTGTAGAGGCGCCCCATCCACTCGGAGTCGCGCTTGGCGAGGTAGTCGTTGACCGTGACGACATGGACCCCCTTGCCTCCGAGCGCGTTGAGATAGACGGCAAGGGTGGCGACAAGGGTCTTTCCCTCGCCGGTCTTCATCTCGGAGATCATGCCTCGATGGAGCCCGATGCCGCCGGCGAGCTGCACGTCGAAGTGGCGCATGCCAAGCACGCGGCGGGAGGCTTCCCGCACGGTGGCGAAGGCCTCGGGCAGGACGTCGTCCAGTGCCTGGCCGGCAGCCAGTCTCTGGCGGAACTCGACGGTCTTGCCGGCAAGCTGCTCGTCGGTCAGGGCCCGCATTTCGTCCTCGCGGGCATTGACCGCGTCTACGATGGGCTTGAACTCCTTGAGAAGGCGCTCGTTTCGCGTGCCGAACACCTTGGCGAGGATCTTCATGAACACGTTCATGCGGGTCATCCTTACTGGAGGGTCTGGTCCTCCCTGACGGACTCGAGGTTCTTGAGCCCTATGGAGGCGCCCTTGCTCTGCGGGTCGATCTTGAGGGCCTTGCGGTACTCCGCTGCTGCCCGGTCGGGTCGGCCGAGACGGATCTGGAGGCTGGCCTTGTCGAGCGGAATCCGGATGTCGAACGGGGTCTCGGCCTCGGCCTGCTCGAGCTCGGCAAGGGCAGCGAAGTGGTTGCCGCGCATCTCCTCCCGCAGCGCCATGAGCTGGTGGAAGCGGGCGCGGTTGTTCGCATCGCGACCGAGCAGCGGGCGTACCTCGGCAGCGAGCGCCTCGAACCGGTCCCAGTTGCGGGTGCGGGCGAGGATTCCCATGTACTCGAGCACGAGATCGACGTTGTCTCCGGCCTTCTCCCTGGCCTCGTCGTACATCAGGAGGGCCTCGTCCAATCGCCCCTGCATCACGAAGACCTTGGCCTGGAGGAGGAAACCCTCGTAGCGCTCGGGGAAGTACCCCATGAGGTACGTGGCCACGTCGCCCGCAGCTTCCGGCAAACCGGCCTTGATGTAGATGTCCCCCAGCGGCGTCAGCAGCCGTTTCTCCATTCCCAGCGCACGGATCGCTTCCTTCAGGAGGCGCTCCGACCGGTCGTACGGCGCCACGGTGGCCACGTACTCGGTCATGAGCCTCAGGAGCTCCGGACGCTTCGAGAACACCCCGACGATCGTGGCCTCGTCCAGCGGCAGGCTGGCAACCGTGAAGAAGATGACCTTGCGGTAGTTGGGCTGACCGGCCGCCAGATCGGACATGATGGCAAGTCCCTGCTGATCCCGATGTGCCAGGAGCAGCAATCCCGCCAGGCGGAGGCGGACCGAGACGCACTGGGGACACAGCTCCAGCGCCCGGAGGTACATCCGTTCGGCCTCGTCGGTGCCCTGAGGCCCGGAGAGGCGATCCCCGAGCGCCTCGAACAACAGCGGGTCTGCAGGGTGGAGCTTCACTGCCTGCTCTGCAAGCTTGTCATCCGCGACGGGGGAGGCGGATATGGCAGAGCGGAATCGCTCTCCGGAATGCTCCCCCACCCAGGCTCCGCCCAGCAGAATGAGAAGGAAGCCCACGGTCGCGAGAGGCAGCAACTTGAGTCCCCCGAGAAGCATGGGCCAGGAGGTCACCTTGTCCCGGTCGCGGGCGTACGAGCCGTTGAGGGCCCCGAGGACAGCCACGGCGGGTATGGCGACCCCGGGAATCCGAAGGGGAAAATCGGCCATCGACTGGAGTGCCACAGCGAACAGGCCGGCGAAAGCCCCGGAGTAGTAGCCGTCCGACCGCGCAAAGGGCAGTCTGCGCCAGAACAGCAGCGTCACCGCGATTGCGACAGCCGCGGCGACCACCACGCCGAACTCCACGGTGAACTGGATTGCCTCGTTCTCCGCGAAGGGGAAGGTCACGCCGAGGGCAAAGCTGTTGAACGGGGCGAATGCCGGCTCGAAGGCCCCTGCCCCCGCCCCGGTCCATCGGAACTGGGAAACGGTGGACAGCGCCTCGACCCACGTTCTCGTCTTCCACTCCTCGTTCGCAAACGGCAGGAACTGGGAGGGGCCCTCCGAGTACTTCAGGGCGAAGTCGAACAGCCATATGAAGGCAGCCACGCTGGCCAGCGTGATGGCAACCCCCAGGATGGCAATCGGGGTGAAGCTCGTTGAACGCCTCGGCCCTCCGGCCCAACGGGACAGCACCACCAGCAGCCCTCCGCTCACCAGCAGCGCGGCCAACCCGCCGCGGGACAGCATCAGGATGCTGGCAGCAGCGGTCATCAGCACCAGGAGCGCGTATACCCCCTTGTTCCGGCCAAACTGGGCCTTCTGCCACTGGCCGGCCAGGATCAACAGGGAGAGGTTCAGGAAACCCGTCGCGTTGTTGTTGTTCACGAAGGTGGAGAAAAACATCGGGAGCGTCTCCAGGTCCACGGGGCGATACAAACCCAGGATCTGCTGCGTCCCCGTGAACTTGTGCAGGAACACGACGAGCGCCACCACGGCCCCGCTGATCCCCACCACTGCGAGAATACGCGGCCCCAGGTTGTCCCGATAGGCCAGGTTGAACGCCACCAGGTAGATGGACAGGGCCATACCCGCCGTCACCAGCATGCGCACCGTGTCCACCGGTGCCAACGTCAGGCGCCCCGGGATCTCGAACCCCAGCGCGCGGGTCCTCTCGACCAGCGAAAGGGCAGCAGGGCTCAGCGCCCCGAGAAGCGAGTCCCCCAGAGGCATCAACTGCAGCAGCGCCACGCCGACGAGCGCCAACCCGACCACGACGAACCCGTCGAAGCGCATCCGGTAGCCCCGGCGGAAGTGGATGAGCGAATACGCGGTCAACAGGGCCCCGGACAGTCCGGCCAATGCCATCCACACAGGCCAGTGGACCGCCCCGACTGCAAGCGGTGCCGCAAGCAGGGCGAGCCCCAGCCCATTCCATACAAACAGGTGCAGAATCTGGTTCAGGCTCATCCCGTCTCCACGTTCCGGTCAACGCCCGCGTAACGCGGCGCGTAGCATATGAGCTTTGTCTTCAAATTGCAAGGAGCCCAACCTGCGCCAGTTGACATCCGGAGGGGGGGGTGCTAAACCGGTCCGCGATTCTCGAGGGAGGCCCGAATGCTGCGAATCATCGTGCTCTTGATCATCGTGTCGGCGGCGATGCTGACCGCGTGCCAGAAGGGGGACCAGCCATCCGCCGGATCTCCCGCGACGAAGTCGGAGGGAGCCCCGGCGGACAAGCCGGCAGAGGCGCCTGTGGACAAGCCGACTGAGGCGCCTGTGGACAAGCCGGTGGAGGCGCCTGTGGACAAGCCGACTGAGGCCCCTGTGGACAAGCCGACGGAGGCCCCGGCGGATAAGCCGGCAGAGGCCCCGGCGGATAAGCCGGCAGAGGCCCCGGCGGACAAGCCGGCGGAGGCCCCTGCGGACAAACCGACGGAGCCGGAGGCGCTCGGATTTCCGCATCTGCCGGCGACCGAGGTCCTGGCTCGGCAGGCGCGCTTCGTTCCGACCCGGCTGGCATGGGACAAGTCGCTTCTCGACGAGAAGGAGGCGGAGTTGGTCCGAACGCTGGTTCGGGCGGCCCGCGCGATGGACCACCTGTTCTGGGTGCAGGCATCGGCAGATGGGCTTCAATGGCGTGAGCGGCTGGCACAGGTCAAGACCCCTGAGGCGCGTGCGCTCTTCCATTTCCTCATGACCAACTACGGCGCCTTCGACAGGCTGAACAGCATGGAGCCGTTCCTGGGAGACAAGCCCAAACCCATGGGGGCGAACTACTACCCGCCCGACTTGACGGTCGAGGAGTTCGACAAGTGGATTGCCGATCATCCGGGCGATGCCGAGGCCTTGGGGCAGCACTTCACCGTGATTCGGCGGGTCGGTGACGAGCTGAAGGCCGTCCCGTACTCCGAGGAGTACAAGCGGGAGCTCGATGCCGCGGCCAGGCTGCTCGAGCAGGCTGCGACCCTCACAGACAACGCGAGCCTGAAGACCTACCTGCAGTCCCGGGCTCAGGCGTTCCGATCGAATGACTACTACCAGAGCGACGTGGACTGGATGGACCTCGATTCCAAGGTGGAGGTCACCATCGGTCCATATGAGGTGTACGAAGACCGGCTCTTCGGATACAAGGCGGCATTCGAAGCCTTTGTCACGGTGCGTGATCCGGTGGAGACGAAGAAGCTGGAGGTGTTCCAGCAGTGGCTGGACCGGATGGAGCGGAACCTCCCCATCCCGGATGAGCACAAGAACTTCAAGCGCGGCTCCAGCAGCCCCCTCCTGGTCGTGGACGAGATCTTCACTGCCGGGGACACGCGGGCCGGGGTGCAGACGCTGGCGTTCAACCTGCCCAACGACGAGCGGGTCCGGGAGAAGAAGGGAAGCAAGAAGGTCATTCTGCGCAACGTCGGTGCGGCCAAGTTCCAGAAGATCCTGACCCCCATCGCCGGGCGGGTGCTGTCTGAACCCCTGGTGCTCGAGCTGAACGAGGAGGCCTATTTCAGCCACACCCTGCTCCACGAGATTGCCCACGGCCTCGGCCCAGGGACGATCAAGGCCGCCGGTGCGGAGACGACGGTCAACCTGGCGCTCAAGGACATCTATCCCGCAGTGGAGGAGGCCAAAGCCGACATTCTCGGGCTCTACAACGCTCTCTTTCTCATCGACAAGGGGGTGCTCAAGCTGGCGGACGTCGGCGGAGGCAAGACCGACCGCAATGTGTTCCTGGAGCCGGCGGCCGCCCGCCGTGCGGTGCTGACCACCTTCCTGGCAGGCATCTTCCGCTCGACCCGCTTCGGCGTCGAGGAGGCGCACGGGAAGGCGAACCTCGTGCTGTTCAACTACCTCATCGACAAAGGAGGCATCATCGTCGACGAAGCGGGGAGGTTCGGATACGACGAGGCCGCGCTGGTCGCGGGTATCACGGACTGTGCGCACGACATCCTGATGCTGGAGGCCACGGGGGACTACGAAGGGAGCAAGGCCTTTGTCGCACGGTATGCCGAGGTTCGGGAGGCGATGGGCAAGGCTCTTGCCGGCCTGCAGGATCTGCCCGTGGACATCGAGCCGATCTACGATCTGCCGTAGGGCGGGGCTCCAGGCTCGGGGGACAGGGCTCGGGGGTCAGGGCTCGGGGCTCCGGGCTCGGGGGTCAGGGCCCAGGGAAGAACAGACCATGGACGGGAGCAGTGCTTCCTGGGCGAGTTGGCCAGGCCGGATTCGGGGCGCGCTGGCACTGTGGCGTGACCGGGCCGGGCCGGGCTGGTGGCTTCTTCCCGTCGGGGTGGTCACCGGCGGTGTGGCCGCCCTGTTTCCGCTGACTCGAGCGATCGACTATCCCCTTTCGCTGGTGGGTTGTGTCATCCTGTCGCTGGCAGGGGCGGTGGCCGGTGCGCTGGGGGGCGCGTACGGGACTTCCGGACCTCGAGGTCCGCTGCGCCGGTTCGGGGTTCAATCCCTGTCCATGCTCCAGGCGGTGGCTGCGCTGCTGGTGATCCCGGCGCTGTCTTCACAGCTCTCCGGGCGACCGTGCGAGCCGCTGTACGGGTTGCTGTTCGTGGTGGCCGGTCCGCTTTCGTCCGGGGTGTGCGGGGTGGCAGTGGGAGTCGTGGCCGGGAGGCTGCTGCGACGTCCGGGGTGGGCGGTGGCGGCAGCCGTGGCGTTCGTGGCTGCGTCGCCGCTGGTGGCCGTGGGCGAGTTCCTGCTGACGCCGTGCGTCCGGTTCTACGGGACCTTCTTCGGCCTGTACCATGGAGCAATCTATGACGAGGCGGTGTTCGCTGAGCTGCCGTACCTGTGGCTGAGGGTTTGGAACGTCCTGGCGGTCGGGGGGGGGCTGCTGGCGCTGCAGGCGGCAACTTGCGCACGTGCACGGGAGGCATATGCAGCGGGCGAAGGTCGTGCCCCCGGGGGGCGGGCGGCGGGAGCCGAAGGGGGCGGGCGGGAATGGCCGAAGTCGTGGTCTGGGGCGGCTGCGGCGGTTCTGCTCTGCCTGTCGTCGCTCGTGCTGGCCTTCGGACCCGAGTTGGGGTTCGTGGCCTCGCAGGGGCCGTTGGAGGAGCGCCTTTCCGGGCGTCTGGCGGGGCCGCACGTGGTGGTTCGCTACGCTCCCGGCGGACGGGCTGCCGAAGTGGCCGGGTTGATGCTGGATGACCTCGAGTTCCGTCACGAGCAGATCCGGGGGTGGTTCGGGCTGTCGTCCGTGGAACCGGTGACTGCGTGGCTGTATGACAGCGAGCGGCAGAAGTCGGAGCTGATGGGGGCCGGACGCACGTCGATTGCCAAGCCGTGGCTGAGGCAGCTCCACGTCCACGAGCTGCAGCCCGGGGCTGCGGTGCTGGCTCATGAGCTGGCGCACGTGATGCTGGCATCGGCAACTCCTTCGCTGCTGGGGCTTCCGACCGGAGCGTGGGGGCTGCCCCGTCCCGGGCTGATGGAGGGGGCGGCCGTCTCGGTCGAGCGCGGTGGAGAGCGGATGACCACGCACCAGTGGGCCCGGGCCATGCAGGAAGTCGGCTTCCTGCCGGACGTCGCAGCCATTCTGGATGGGTTGGGGTTCTGGGGGGAGAGCGCTCAGCGGGCGTACACGGCCTGCGGCAGCTTCGTCCGTTTCCTGGTGGAGACGCGGGGGCCGGGGGCGTTCGTCCGGGTCTACGGCGGGGAGACGTTCGACGGGGCCTACGGGGCCTCGCTCGATTCCCTGGTGCGGGAGTGGCAGCGGTTCCTGGAGGCCGTTCCCCTTTCCGACGGTGACCAGGAGCTTGCCCGACTGGTCTTCTCGCGGCCGCCCGTGTTCGACCGCGTCTGTCCATACGCAGGAGGGCGATGCCTTGAAAGGGCCACCCGTGCGGTGAGGCGCAAGGAGCCGGCTCATGTCCTGCGGCTGGCCGCCCAGGCCATGGCCATGACCCACCGCGACCTGCAGACCGGACTGAGGCTCGTCCGGCTCCTGCTTGCCGCAGGCAATGCGGAGGGTGGTCTGTGGGCCGCAAGCCGGCTTTCCGCTGCCATCCCTTCCGAGGCAGGGGGGGCCGCCGTCGCTGCCGTGGACCTGGCCCGGGCAGACGCCCACTGGCTCGCCGGCGAGGCGGAGACCGCCGCAGCCATCTACGGGAGGCTGGCGAACGGGCCGGCCGGTGGCTGGCTGAAGGGGCCGCTGCGGCTGAGGCTGCTCCTGGCCGGGCGGGCGCTCCCGGCCGAGGTGGTCGAGCTGTTGCTCGATGCCTTTCCGGGCAACGAGGGGCCGGAGCGTGCGACAGCGGTGCTGGCCCGCAAGGGGTCGGGGCCGGCGGAGCGGTTCAAGGCAGCGGCCGTGATGTCGAGGCGGCCGGCCGGAATGGCCGAGGCCGAGCGCGAGCTGGCCGGGCTGACGGCCCGGCTGGTTGCCGAGCCGGAGGTGCGCACCGAGGCGATGCTGCTGCGTCTGCGGCTGCTCTGCTTCCTCGGACGTCCGGGCGAGGCACGGAAGGCAGGGTTGGAGCTGCTGGCCCTCGACCTTGCCCCTGCGCTGAGGGAAGAGACACAGGGCTGGCTCGATCGGGCCGGCTGGCTCGAGTCAGCAGGTCGCTGAGGCGTGCCCCGACCGGGCGGCAGGGAGCGGGCCGGCTACTTGGACTTCCGGGATTCGAGGAGCCGGGTCAGGCGGGACACGTAGTGGCCGGCGCGGTTCTTCGGGAGGATCCCCTTGGCCGCGACCTTGTCGACGGCCGAGATCGCCTTGCCGAGGAGCTCGTCCGCTTCGGAGCTCTTCTCTTCCACGGCATTGAGCGCCTTCTTCATCGCGGTCTTGACCGACGACTTGTAGTGGGAGTTGCGCAGCGTCCGCTTCTGTGCCTGCTTGTGCCGCTTGATTGCTGACTTGTGATCCGCCATGGTGCCTCCAAACCCCAAAAAATGCCGAGTTTGATTACCATCGGCGGCCCGTGCTGTCAACCAAAATCGATGCGGTGACTCCCCGCATGGCGGGGGCCCGGTCCTCCTGCACGGGGGGATGCGCCGGGCGGACCCTGCGCTGGTGCGGTTCCCCCGGGATTCGGTTGACATCGAGGCCGTGATCCGGTATTCGAACTGACATGTCAGTCTAGTTTTGAAGGTCCGGAGGTTGGAAATCATGGAGATCGTGGCAGTCGGAATTGACGTGGGCTACCTGTATTCGAAGGTCGTCGGGGTGGATTGCGAAGGGCGCATCATCCATCATGATTGCTGCCTGCACGGGGGGAACGCTGCAGGCGTCCTTGCCGGGCAGCTTGCCGGGCTGAGCGCCCCCCTCGACGTGCCTGCGGCACTCAGCGGAGCCAAAGCCGCCACCTGGGACGACGATCGAGGCTCATGGCTGCACGAGGCCCGCTCCGCAGCACTGGCTGCCGCTGCCCTCGACCCCCGCCCGGATGCACTGCTCCACGTGGGGGCGACCGGGGTGTTCCTGGTGGAGATCGATTCGAGAGGGCGTGTCCGCTCGTTTGCCGGAAACACGCTGTGTGCGGCAGGCACCGGCAGCTTCCTGGACGAGCAGGCGGCCCGGCTGGGCATCTCCTACGACTGTCCGCCTGAGCCTGTGCCGGAAGGGGAGATCCCCGCGGTGGCCACGCGCTGCACCGTGTTTGCCAAATCGGACCTGGTCCACCGGCAGCAGGAGGGCTTCTCCAAGGCGGCCATGTGGGCCGGGCTGTGCCGGGGCATGACGTCGACCCTGTTCCAGACGCTGCTCAAGGGACGTGGGCTTCCCGGGCGCACCGTGCTGGCCGGCGGAGTCTGTCTCAATCCGCTGGTTGCGAGGTTCGCATGCGAACGCTTCCCGGGGGAGCTCTCGGTAATGCCGGACGGGCACCTGGCGGGGGCGGTCGGGGCAGCGCTCCACGCCCTTGCGGGGGGAAGTCCACTCACGCTCGGCAAGGCGCGAGAGGTGGCCGGCCGGCCGGCCGACGCCGGAGGGGAGCCGGTCGAGCGACACCCGGCGCTTCGGCTCGTGAAGAGCCGCTACCCCTCCTTGGAACCCATCGAGTCCCGGGTCGACGGCCGGGACAACGTGATTCGGATCCTGCGCTCCCTGTCCCCTGACTCCTCCCCCCTGACCCCCAACCCCCGACCCCTGACCCCCGTCTTCCTGGGCCTGGACGTGGGAAGCACCAGCACCAAGCTTGCGGCGCTCGATACGGACGGGGAGGTGCTGGCCGACATCTACGGGCGGACCGGGGGAGAGCCGATCGTGGCGGCAAGGCGGGTGCTCGATGCGCTGTTCGCCCTGGCGGACGAGAAGGGGATTGAGCTGAAGGTCGAGGGGTTCGCAACCACGGGCAGCGGGCGCAGGCTGGTGGGGATGGTGTTCGGAGCGGATGTCATCCTCAACGAAATCACCGCACACGCACGGGGGGCTGCCGCTGCAGCGGGGGGCGAGGTCGAGACGATCTTCGAGATCGGCGGGCAGGATGCCAAGTACATCCGGCTGCACGAAGGGAGGGTCCGGGATGCGAACATGAACTTCGTCTGCTCCGCAGGGACCGGGTCGTTCGTGGAGGAGCAGGCCCGCAAGCTGGGCATTCCGCTCGACGACGTGGGAGCGGCGACCGAAGGGGTGAGCCCGCCAGTGACCTCGGACCGGTGCACGGTGTTCATGGAGCAGGACATGGTGCGCCTGCTGTCCGACGGGCATAGCCGTGAGGAGGCCATGGCCGCGGTGCTGTACTCGGTGGTGAAGAACTACCTGAACAAGGTGGTCGGCAATCGGCCCGTGTCGAGGCGCCGGGTGGTCTTCCAGGGGGCGACCGCGCTCAACCGGGGGTTGGTGGCCGCGTTCGAGAACCTGCTGGGGGTGGAGGTCGTCGTGTCTCCCTTCTGCCACGTGATGGGGTCGATCGGTGCGGCCCTCGTGGCCAGGGAGCGGGCCGGACAGCAAAGCCGCTTCGTCGGGCGGGAGAAGCTCAACCGGGACGTCGAAATCCGGCACGGGCGGTGTGAGCTCTGCTCGAACCGGTGCAGGACCACGCATGCCACGGGGGGGACCTCGTGGGGGTACCTGTGCGGCCGCGACCCGGACGGGCCGGCCGTGCCCATGCGGCAGGACCGGGCCTTCAGGATGCTTTCGGCCATGGAGGCTGCCCGTCTCCGGAGCACCGTAGATTCCGCCCGTGAGGATCTGCCGGTCGTGGGGTTGCCCCGATCGCTCTCCGGAGTTGGCCTTCTTCCGTTCTGGACCGGGTTCTGCAGAGTGCTCGGGCTGCGGCTCGTGCAGGGGGCCAATACGGACCCGGAGGTGAAGGAGCTCGGGGCTTCGCTTTCGGCAGCGGACTTCTGCTTCCCGGTGAAGGTCCATCTGGGCCATCTCAAGCGGGTGCTGTCCGACCCGGAGGTGGATTTCGCCCTGGTCCCGCACTACATCAGCGACGTTCCCAACCCGTACACCACGCAGAGCGTCATCTGCCCCTACGTGCAGAGCTCTCCCTCGCTGTACCGGACCGTGGCGAGCGGCGGCGAGACGGACCGGATCCTGGCGCCGGTGCTCGATTTCCGCTGGTCGAGAGGTCGGCAGGCCGACGAGCTGCACCGGGTCTTTGCCCCGGTCGTCCCCGGCCTGAAGCCGAAGCATGTCAGGCAGGCGCTTGATGCGGCCATGGCCGAGATGCAGGCATTCGAGCGTGAGGCGGCGGAGAAGGGGCGCAGGATCCTGGACGAGGTCCGGCGCGAGGGGGGGATGGCGGTCGTGTTTGCCGGGCGGCCGTACAACGTGCGGGACGACGGAGCGAATCTCTCGGTCCCCCGGCTGTTCGCACAGCAGGGATACACGATCCTCCCGTTGGACATGCTGCCTTTCAGACCGGAGCTGCTCGGCGAGGAGTTCGGCAACGTGTTCTGGGGCTACGGCCAGCGCATCCTGTCGGGGTTGCGCCAGGTGGCCGCGGACCCGAGCCTGGTCGCGGTCTACCTGACCAACTTCTCGTGCGGTCCGGACAGCTTCCTGCTGACGTACGCCGAAGCGGTGATGAAGGAGAAGCCGTTCCTGATCCTGGAGCTCGACGAGCACGGCTCGGAGGGGGGCTACCAGACCCGGGTCGAGGCCTTCCTGGACGTCGTGAGCGGCACCGGAAAGAAGGTGAGCACGACATCGATGCGTCCGTGGAGCTCGGCGCCCTCGGTGTTCGAGGGGCGGACGCTCTGGATTCCGCCGATGCAGCCCACGTCGGCCCGCTTCTTTGCCGCGGCCTTCCGTGCGCACGGCCGCGATGCCCGGGTGATTCCGCTGGAGACCCAGGCAGCGTTCGAGATGGGGCGGGCCCGGACCCGGGGCTCGGAGTGCCTGCCCACGAGCAGCACCATCGGCGGATTCCTGGCCCTCATGAAGGAGCGGCAGCTCGATCCGAAGAGGCAGGCGATGTTCATGGGGACCGCCAACGGGCCCTGCCGGTTCGGCCAGTACGTCCTGCTGCACCGCCAGGTGCTGGACCAGGAGGGGTATGCGGAGGTGCTTGTTCTCGCCCCGTGCTCGGACAACTCGTACCAGGGGATCGGCGAGGGGATCCGCCACCTCGGCTTCAAGGCACTGCTCGCCGCGGACAACCTGTTCAAGGCCCGCTGCCGGACGGCCCCGTACGAGATGGAGCCGGGGAGCTCGGATGCCCTGCTCGAACAATGGACGGTGCGGCTGGAGGAAGCGGTCGAGCGGCGGCAGAAGCTGGAGCCGCTGCTGCGCCGGGCGGTGGACGAGTTCGCCGCGCTGCCGGTCCGCGACGAGCCTCGACCGCTCGTGGGCATCGTGGGGGAGATCTACGTGCGGTCCAACCCGTTCACGAACGACTACCTGGTGCAGGCCATCGAACGGTATGGCGGCGAGGCGTGGCTGACGCCCATCACGGAGTGGTTCCTCTACACCGCGCAGATCCAGGCGTGGTCCGCGTCGGAGGGGCTCAACGGCCTGGCATCCCGCGGCCTGTCGGTCCTGAAGAACACGTTCATGAAAAGGGACGAGCACCACTGGAGCGCGGTGGCCGGACCGTTCCTCGCCGATCGCCGTGAGCCGAGCATGGCCGAGGTGCTGGCCGAGGGGAAGAAACACCTCCCGCTGAACTTCGAGGGGGAGGCGGTCATCACCATCGGCCGGGCCGTGCTCTATGCCCGGCAGGGGGCCGACATGGTCGTCAATGCAGCGCCGTTCGGCTGCATGCCGGGTACCCTGACCACCGCCATCCTTCGCAAGCTCCAGGACGACCTCGGGATTCCTGTGGTGGGCATGTTCTACGACGGGACTCCGGGGCTGAACAGGATGCTCGAACCGCTGCTCAAGGGGCTGGCAGGCAGAGGCGAGGCTACCACGTCGGCGGTGCCGTCCCGGTAGTGAACTTCCAGGTCCACTCGCGGTCCTCGGACTTCCACGTCCCCTTGATCGTGACCGTGTAGAGGGAGTTGGCCTGGAGCGGGTCGTAAGCGTACAGCGAGACCGTGTCCTGCAGGAACTTGGCCGGGTCATTGGACGGGTCCACCCACTGGTGCGGGATCGACTTGCCCTGCGAATCCAGCAGCTCGTGCGAGGAGACCTTGAACGGCGAGGAGCCGGGGAAGGTCAGCGTGATCACCGGTCCGCTCGGGTAGGTCTGCCCCTTGTCGAGCGGCGGCTGAGGTGACTCGTATCCCATCCAGCTCGGCGACACGCCGGTCTGCCCGTCGTAGGGCCAGGCGATCGGCTCCTCCACGGTGATCTTGCCGGTCGTCGAGAAGTCCATGACGTCGGTCCCGGTCGACCACTGGTAGCATCCGCCCTTGACCATTCCGTAGCCCAGCTCGAAGGTGGCCGGGTTGACGAAGGGAAGCCTGTGATACAGGGTCTCCATCCAACCGTCCACAGCCCCCTTCGGGTCGCCGATGAACGCCATGACCTCCCAGCCGGCATAGCCGGAGAATCCGAAATGGGCCATCCGGTCGGGGTGGTTCACGCCGGTGAACCCCTCCGGCCACGCCTGGCTCTCCTGGTGGGGGCTGAGCTGCGAGTTGAGGTACTCGGAGCAGTGGAGCTCGAAGTACGCGGCATGCGCCTGGGCGGCCTTGTTGATCTCCTCGATCTCGGTGATGAAAGGGAGCCCGAGAACGCTGCGGATCTGGTTCACATAGTTGACTGCCGTGATCTGCTCCGGCGTGGCCGACGGGGGGTAGAGGCCGTCCGGAGGGGGCTCGGTCTCCTGGTCATCCGGCTGGCCGGTGACATCCTCGTGGCCGGTGTCGACGCCCGTGTCCGGCTCGTCGTAGGGCTTGAAGAACTCGGCCCTCCATGTCCCCGAAACCGTGCAGCACCCGTCCGCGGCCTCGAACTTGTAGGTACCCACGGCATAGGTGCTGGTCGAGAACGCACCGGTCAACACGACGGTCCCCAGCGGAGGTTCCACCGAACCGCCGAACGCGCCGTCCACGATGTCGAACGAGGCGTCCTCGAAGAAGCGGTTCCCCTCGGCAAAGCAGCCGTCCTCGCCGTTGCACGAGATCTTGGAGGTTCCGGGCTCGATCACGCGGCCGTCACGGACCTGGAAGGTCAGTCGGTCCCCGACCCAGTACCCTTCCAGCGGACCGCCGGAATCGGAGCAGCCGACAGCGGCAACCAGCAGGACGGGAACAAGGAGGAGCAAGGGGAAGAGCACGCGTCGCATGACCACCTCCGTGGGGAAGAGTAGTGCAAACGACGGTCGGAGTCAACGCGCTGGACGGCTCAGGCCCGAGCATGCGTAGAAGGCATCGTTGCAGCCGTTTTCTTCCTGGCAGGCGATGCAAGCGGGAGCGCCGGAGCTGGAGCCGTCAGGACAGTTCTCTGAGCAGTGGACGGCCGAGCATTTGGATTTGCCCAAGTAGCAGATAGAGCACCCTGCGGATAGGCCGGTTGTCTCCTCCATGCAGGGGGTTGCACAGTCTATGTAGGGGGTCGCCTCCGACCCGACGCAGGCCATCGCACAGTCGTCGGCCTCGGTGCCGAGTAGGTCGCCATGGACCTGGATGATCGCCGAGTCCCCCTCGTTGAGGCATGCGTCCACAGACGGATGGCACCTGCCGCCGTAACATGTGCTATCCGCTTCGCATGTCCCACACGTCCCGCCGCACCAATCCACACCGCACTCCCTGCCATCGCAAGCGGCAAACAGGCACACCCCGTCAGCGCACTCATCTCCGCACCCTTTGGTGGCTCCGCAGGTGCCCCCGCACCCGTCGTCTCCACACTCCTTGCCCGAACAGTCTGGGCTGCACGGGGCCGCCGTGTGCTCCCCGTCCCGGCAGTCGGACTCAACTCTGCACTCCGCAATCGACGGACCGCCATCGCCCTCCCCCAGATCGTGGACTTCTCCGAAAGCAATCCGTCGTATCTCCCCCTTGGCATCTTCGCGCCATGGGTCGTTGTCCGGTATGGGGTCGCTCCCGCACCCAATCAGTCCCCCAGCGAGCAGCACGGCGCAGGCCTCAACCTGTCGCACCCTATATGCTACGTGGACTGAAAACCACGTCTTGGCAAGATCGCTCATGGCGATTCCACGTACCAATTGTAGAACTCACTACTAAACTCAGTATCGTAATCAGTGCAGAGCCAATCAATTTCCATCTCGTATCCAAACGACGACGTTACATAGGTCCATGCCCCGTCAACATACAGCCTCAGACCAAAAGATCGGATCTGGGGGACGTCCACACACTCCTCCGACGAGTCGGGTCCATAGACAGAATCCCACTCGAACCAGTCCCACCCAACAGGGTGCTGATGAGGGTATTTGCAAGTGGAATCCACATCCCATACTTGCAGCTCCCACTGCAAAGTCGAGTAGTTATAGAGCCAAACAGACCATGTTGGCGTTCCAAACAACACAATATGCCATACTTGAGTGTAAATGTAGCCACCGCTAACGTAATTAGCCAAGAATGTTGAGTCGATTGCCTTCACTAGGATAAAGGCTCCAGTTCCAGATGCACCACAGTGTTCGTACACTGCCCACATGTTGCGCGGAGTGCGGCCGTAGTTCTTGTACCAGACAACAGATTCATATCTGCCGTGGTATACATATTGATTACCAGACTTCGCACATGGCGGCTCTAGCGTCGGCGCATATAAATAGTAGACTGGTGGGCCTTCTGGCAGAAATTGGCTTGAGTACACCCGCTGCTTCGCCTCGACGCCGTAGTCTGGATAGTAGTCTTCAGTTAGATTGTATATTCCGGTGCCCCATCCCCACCCGGGGTCGGGTCCATTGGAAGATTCAGTGGATGAATGCCGGTGAGGCATGGCTTCCAAGGACCACTGCCCGGAACGGCACAGGTCGAGGCTCTCCGTACTGTCCAGGGCTGCAGGTTCGCCAAGTAGCGTTTGCATGTGGTCGATGAGCGGGATCGCCAGGTCGAGGTCGTAGTTGAGGAGGGAACCACACACCTCGGAGGGAACAGGATCAGTCGGGACACCTGTCCAAGGAGCGGACCTCCCCTCGATTGGTGAGAGACACACAGAAGAAACCACCAGAACGGCCACCCCCGGGTGAAAAGGCCGACTCCAGGTGGCTTTTGTCAACTCTTCAAGAAACACGCAGTTCATCGTCTCCCTCCTTGCATGGCTGGTCACTGTAGCCATAGCCTACCATTTGACCCTCTGTCCACGGCCCAAGATTACCGGACACGGAGTCGGGGTTCAAGGGCTTCTTCTCCCACAGGGTCAGCACCTGGGCTGCGAGGACAGCCCATTCCGAGGCAGGGAGGCGGACGGACTCGTCGACGGGGCTTCGGGACGGGGGCTGAGTGGCGGGAGCGGTCGTCGAGTCCTGAACGGACGGCTCCGAAGTCGAGGCGTCGGGCGATGTTGCCGAAGGCACCCCGGTATCCTCGGCTGCGGTTGGAGAGGATGGCGTGGTATCGGAGGCTGCTGCGGGGGAAGGCTGAGAAGCATCGTGGGCAGTGACGGACACGGACTCCGGGGCAAAGGACGCGGTGTCGGGGGAAAATGGTGCGGCATCTGCGGTAGCGACCGCAGCGGACGGAATGGCATCCGAATCCGGAGCCGATGCGGTTTCTGCGGTCTGGGCGGTCTCTGCAGGCTGTGTAGTCTCTACGGCGGTGGCGGAAGCGGGCTGTGAAGCATCGTCGGCTGCGGGGGGCGTGGACTGCGTGGCCTCCGCCTCCTTGGGAAGGCGGCCCCGCGACCACCAGCCCAGCAAGGTGGTCTTGGGGATGCCGAAGGCCTCGGCCTGCTGCTCGTGCGTGAGGTCCGCGGCCAACCCGCCGGGGGCGGCGAGGTCCACGACGAAAGCCCGGAAGTCGTCCGAGTAGGTCATCCGCCCGTTGTGGCGGCTGACCGCTCCGGGGTGTTCGTAGAGCCACTCCCGTATGGCCTCGGCGAGCGCCAGCCTCGTGCCCCACAAACCTGTCGGCTCGACGGGTGCGGCCTGCCGGGGCCGGCCCGGCCCGGGCCGATTCTTCGCAAACGCCCGCATCTGTGCCGCCACCCGGTAGACCTGCGCCCGTCCCAGGCCGCAGGCAGTGATGAGGTCTTCGGCCCCAAGCTGCTCCAGCTTGAACTCCCGCAGGATCTGCAGGCCGGCTACCGCCAATCCAATGCTGCCCGTATCCGCCTGAACGGTCGTCGTGGACGGTTCTTCCTGCATGGGCTCCTCCCGAGAACGGGACTATCGTTTGGGTGTGCGGCCTCGCTGGACCGGCCGGCCCGTGGCTCCCCAGGCGACCAGGGTCGAGATGGGAACGCCCGTAGCCCGGGAAGCCTCGTCCAGCGTCATCCCTGCGCCCGGTCCCGATGGACCGATGAGTTGCAGCACGCAGGCCTTGAACTCGGGAGACCAGTAGCGGCGGCCGCCGCTCCTCGGTGCCACGGCGCCGGGGTGGTCAATCACGAAGTCGCGCACAGCGTCCAGTACCGCGGCGTAGCCGGGATGGATGGGCTTCTCGGCCACGCTGCCGCGGGGGCGGCCCGGCTTGCGGAACGCCGTCTTTGCCCACTCCGAGAACGGGGGTAGCAACTCGAGCACGGTCTCCCATGGAACGCCCAGCAGCCGGGCTGCCTCCTGCGGGTCCTCGTCTGCAGGCAGGCCGAGCTGCTTGCGCACCCGCAGGCCGTAGGCCACCGTCACGGCCAGGACGGCATTCTCCGTGAGGGATGGAACCATCTCCTCCCAGTCCATCGCCGTCCAGGAATCCCGGGGGGGAGGGGATTGCCCTTCCGGAGGCAGGATGTAGGTGCGGCCCCCGGACTGCGTGATCCGCACAGTGGGTCCCCAGGGGCTCGGCTTTGCCGGGCCATCGGGGGGTGCCTCTGCGTCAGGCTTGTCGTCCTTCTTGTCGTCCTTGTCGTCCGTCACGGCCCCCTCCGACCGGGATTTCATACCATCCCGGCCGGACGGAGGGAATCACAGAATGCGCTGTCCCAGCAGCCAGACCTGCGGCTGCCCCTCGGTGCTGACGACACGGAACAGGTCGAGCATGCGCCCGGAGAGCGAGACGCCATGCGGATCCGCACCCGTCCTCGTGGCCCCGGACTCGACCAGGCGCATGACCTCGTCCACCCGGCCGTAGAACCGATCGGCCGGGACCAGGATGCCCCCGAGCGAATGGTGGGTGCGCTCGTGATTGTGCCAGCGGACATGCGAAGAGAGCTCCCGCCGCATCTCGGCCACGTCGGCGTACTTCTTGACGTCGAAGAATTCTTTCGATAGGTCTGCGTTGAATTTCTCGATCTTCCCATTAACCTCTTTTTCCCGGGCGACGTAATGGTCGATTCCCAGCTCCTCCAGCAGGGCCGTGAAGCGGGAGATGCC
>VGRX01000024.1 GCA_016875215.1 Deltaproteobacteria bacterium | reverse complement strand
TCTCGAATCCGATCGAGACGACCAGGGACATCGGGGGAACAATGAGAAGAGGGGAGGCCACGGCAACGCTTCCGCCGGGTACCAGCGTCAGCGCCAGGCCCGGCTTGCCCGACGGGCCGTCCTCCAGCTTCCCGAGCACAGCGGGCGTCGGATAGGTCCACCCTTGGGCCAGGCCGTCGAAGAAATCCTCCGAGAAGATCACCAGGTCCGTTCCGGCATACTGCTTCTCGACGCACTTGCCGGTCATGGTGCATACCGCCATCTTGCAGTCCTGCGGCTTGCCTCCGAGGCATGGCGTCGGAGAATGCTGGCACTTCCCTGCGATGCACAGGTCCAGCGTGCACGGATACAGGTCATTGCACTGCC
Organism: Deltaproteobacteria bacterium; assembly: GCA_016875215.1. Lineage (GTDB taxonomy): Bacteria > Myxococcota_A > UBA9042 > CAIXZC01 > CAIXZC01 > CAITUV01. Next base: position 26,122 of record VGRX01000024.1, on the reverse strand, counting down.
CATTCGTCGTGCACGAGGTGATGCCCGTCCCCACGCATTTCCCTGCGACGCAGAGATCGACCGGGGTCAGCGGGTTCCCATCCGAGCAGGCGGCCCCGTCCTCCGCCGCAGTCGCGGCGCACGTGCCGGTCTCGGGAAGGCACACCTTCACGGCACATGGGGTCCCGTCCCCCACGCACTGCACAATGGTCCCGGGGTCGAACATGCACTTGCCGGCAAGGCAGGTCGGGACGCCGTTGCAGAGGTCGCCGTCGTCGAAGGCCAGGCACTCACCGTCGGTCTTGCACTGCGGGTCCGGCTTCTCTGGCTGGTAGCGGGCCCAGTCAAGCAGGCCGGACTCGTCGGACAGGTCGGACAGGTCCGGCAGCGGGAAAGGGGCGCAGCCATCCCCACCGCTCGCTTCCCCCCAACAGTCGGTGTAGGGCTTCGGCGGCGTGTCGGTCTCAGGCCCGGCCTGGTCGGACAAGTCGGAGACGTCCGACAGTGGGAAAGGGGCGCAGCCATCCCCACCGCTCGCTTCCCCCCAACAGTCGGCGGAGGGCGTCGACGGCGTGTCGGTCTCAGGCCCGGCCTGGTCGGACAAGTCGGAGACGTCCGACAGTGGGAAAGGGGCGCAGCCATCCCCACCGCTCGCTTCTCCCCAACAGTCGGTGCGGGGCGTCCGCGGCGTGTCGGTGCCAGGCCCTGCCTGGTCGGGGGGGCCCTGGCCGCTGCCGGCAGCACTTCCGCCGCAGCCCGCACCGGATAGAACGGCACATGCTGCCGCTACAGCGGTCACTCGAAGCACGACGTTGAATCGGCAGCCACGGCCCAATCGTTCCTCCGCTCGCAGCAGCCTCATCATACCAATTGCACGAGAGAATTCACAAGCGGCAGGGCCGCAGGGCCCCGAGTCGACGGCCTACACCAGCCGAACCAGAGACTTGACGAGGGCGGCGGACCCCTGATTCCTATCCACGAGATCCTCGAGATTCCACCGTTTGCGGAGCTCCACCGCAGGCGGCGACGACTTGCTGGAAACGACCAGGATGAACTGGATGTTCCGGGTATCGGCGCAGCCGCTCAGCAGCTCCAGGAGCCCAAGCCCCTCGCTCACCGAGGCCAGGTCGATCGCCAGGATGTCGGGACGGTCCAGGCCAACGCACAACGCGGCCTCCAGGACATCGCCGCAGCTCTTGACCAAGTGCCCCGAAAGCCCCTTCTCCACCTCCGAGGCCAGCGTCGAATCCCGCGAGACGAGGAACACCTGTTTCTCCGCCTTCTCCTGGAAGGGGTAAGGCATATTGTACTTCTTCAGGAAGAGCTCGAGATCCCGCCGCTTGATCCGGTAGTGTCCTCCCGGAGTGCGGAATGCCCGCAGCAGCCCCTTCTGGATCCAGTTCTTGATCGACGCGATGTTCGCGTTGCAGATCCTCGCTGCGTCGTAGGTCGTGAAGACCTCTTTCAGTTTTACCGCCTTCTTTCTCTCCGGCATGTCCTCTCCCTCCCGGTTCTGATCCGCGTCGCCGCCCCCCGCTGCGAACTATCCCGAATTGCCATTCCTGGCGAATACCCGCACTACCTATCAAACCATGCACTTAGTGAATCTAGGCCGGTCCTGGCATCCTGTCAAGAAGGAATCGGTCGACGCTGGGAAAAGGCCACAATCCGCACATTGGAGCACGCAAATCGGTCTGGCAAGCCGGCCATGCCGCCACTCAGGGCCCACGTCAAGCAGAGCGGACGATCGGGCTCAGGGCCCGCGGAGAAACAAGTCGCTGCATTCGGCCGCCGCAGGCCCTCAGTACCCGGGGTGGAAGGTGAAGCGATCGTCAGTTGCTCCCGGTGCCACGTGGAGCCGGCCCTCCTCCGAGTCGAAGAACCAGCACCCCGCGCACTGCCCCGACGTGACCGCCTCCGGGGACGGGGCCTCGACGTAGGCATTGCCGAGCGGGCCCTTGACCTTGACGGACGCGGCAGCACCGCCAGCCAGGTGAAGCGTGTCGATCTCGAAGCGAATGCCGGTGAACGGCGCCTCGAGCTCGAAGCTCAGCTCGAAGTAGTCCTCGTCTGCGAAGTGCTGCATCTTGCCGGACGGTCCGAGAACTGTCGAGAAGACTCCCCCCTGCCCGGCGGGATAGGTGCGGACGACCAGCGTTCCGGCATCCTCGTGGAAGGAATCGACATCGGCGTCCGTGGCGGGAGCGAGCGTATCCACCGTCTCCCGGAGCATGGGGACCATGGCCCCCTGTCGGACCAGAAGCACGAGACGGTCGAGGGGAACGTCGACCGACAGGGTCTCAGGCCCCTCGTACAGCTCGCCGGTGAACCAGTCGATCCAGGTTCCCGGCGGCACGATGACGGTGACTTCGTTTCCCGCCCGGTACACCGGCGCAACGGTGAAGTCGTCCCCATAGAAGTACTGGAAGTCGGGGTGCTGGTTCATCTCGGGATGGACCAGTCCGAACGGGCGGGTCAGCGGAATCCCGGTGAGGCTTGCGGCCACGGCGTAGGTGTAGACATACGGGAACAGGCGGATGTGGAGCCTGGCGAACTTGCGCCAGATCTCGACGGTTTCGGGGTCGAACTGCGAGACGTAGCCTTCGGGCACGTCCTCGTCGAACGGGTAGGCCGTGAAATCCCAGGGGTTGCAGTTGACCGGGGCCCCGCCGAACTGGAGCACGGGCGAGAGAGCCGTGTGCTCGACCCACCGCAGCAGGATCTCCTTGGTGGGACGGACGTGCCGGTATCCGCCGGTGTCGGACCCGAAGAAGGGATACCCGCTGGCGGACAGGGTCTGGTTGCCGATGATGGCAGCGGGGAGACCGCCGACGTGGCCGTCCTCGCCGTGGTAGTAGAACCCCACGTCGAGATCGCCGGGCCAGCAGACCGAAGTGACGGTCTGGTCTCCGTAGCAGCCTGCGCGGTTGAGCAGGAAGGCATCCCCCTCGATCACGTCGCGGTAGGTCTTGTGGTAGAAGTAGTGGTACCAGTGGTGCATCGTCTCGGAGCCTTCGCCGTTGAAGAAATGGAACTTCGTCTTGACCCCCATGTAGCCGGAGATCACGTCTTCGCCGTAGTCCAGCTTGAAGCCCTCGATACCGATGTCGGTGGCGTTCTTCAGCAACTTCTGCCAGAGCTTGACCAGTCCGGGGTCGGTGAAGTCGACCAGCTTGCCGAACTTGTCGAAGTTGATGTCGGGGCTCTCGACGAAGTAGCCGTTGGCCTCGGCTTCGGCGTATGCATCGCCCACGTCCTTGCTGAGGTACGGAGCGGACCAGATGGCGACACGGTATCCCAGCGCGTTGAGGTCCTTGACCATCTGCTTGGAATCCGGGTACTTGCCCGGGTCGAAGATGAACGACTCGTGCGCAGTTGCGAAGGGGCGGTCCACCCAGATGCCCGAGCAGGGAAGGTCGTTCTCACGCATGGAGGTTGCATCGTCCATGACCATGGCCTGTCCGGAGACCTCGTTGCGCCACTGGACCACGCCGAATGCCCATTGGGGCGGCAAAGCGGGCCGGCCGGTCACGTCCGAGTGGGGTCCGCGGATCTGCAACGGCGTATCGGCCAGCAGGATGTGGAACCGGAGGCTGCCGTTCGAGAACCGGATCGAGACGAGTTCCGAGTCGGTCTTGCAGACGTCGAACAGGCCTGGATGGCGGTCCTCCACAAAGGTACCCGACCCGCGGGTCGAGACCAGGAGGGGAATCGGGAAATGAGCCTCGTTGTAGCCCGATTCCTGGGTAAGATCGAGTGTGATGTGCATGTGCCGGACAGTCCCACGGCGTGCGACCTTGTCGAAGCTCTCCCCCAGCCCGTAGAAGTTCTCCGCGGGGTCCGGCGATGCGAGCTGGAGCTGCACCATCACCTCTCCGGCCGGCTCTTCCGGCACGACGTCGAACGAGAAGACCCCGGTCGCGGTGATCGTCGCGTCCAGGCGGACGGAACGGCCGGGCTCCGGCTCGAACAGGAGAGAGGCCGACGATGCGTCCCGTCCCGGCATGAACGCCACCGGCGCTGCCAGCGGAACCCAGCGAAGGTCTTCGTCGATGAACTCGGGGTCGTAGCGGACGTCCGAGGAGGCCTTCTCCACGCAGCCGAGGAGAATCGGGGTGTCGGTTCCCTCCCAGACGGGTTTCTCCCCGACGTACCCGGTGATTGCGAGCGGCTCGGGGACGATCTCCACGCGATTCCCCTGGCCGTCGTCGAGCACGATCTTCGGGGGGACCGGAACACGGACGTCCGTCGGCACATCGGCCGGCAGGAGGTCGCCGGCCAGATCGGCCGAGATCTCTTCGACCGTGTCCGTGGGTTTCAAGTCCTGTTCGCCGGCATCGGATCTGTCAGATCCTCCGGAGCAGGCGGAGACGGTTGCCAACGCGAGCACGACGACGACGGAAGAGCGCATGGAAGGCACCTCCTTTCAGCAGAGGTTACCCGCACCCCACCTGCGTTGACAACGCGAATCTGCGTTGCCGCAGACGTTTTCGGTCTTGTGTCGCCGGCGAGGCGCGCATATCATGCTGTTCGCCGAGGTTGACGCTTGGTTGGCGGAGGGTGCGATGAACGATTCGGCGGGAAACGGCGGAACGCGAGGGACGCCCGAGAGCAGGCGGCAATCCCCTCGACTGAAGCTCGACTACGATCTCGAGGTCGATGTGCTGGGAGAGCATGTTCCCTTCGCGGGGCTGATCAAGGACATCAGCAGCGGCGGTCTCTTCATCACGACCGAGTTCCGCCACAAGGTCGGGGACGAGCTCCAAATCCGGTTCACGTTCCCTGCGCTTGCCGACCCGGTGGAAGCGACCGTCCGCGTGCAGTGGTTCCGGGACGAGTACTCCGGCGGCGGAATGCCGGCCGGCATCGGAGTTCAGTTCGTGGACCTGCCCGAGGACGTCGTCAGGGCCATCAACCAGTATATCCGCGACAAGGAAGTGCACCTCTACGAAGAAGGCTTCTAAACATGGCCGCCTTGACCGTCAATCATCCGGCGGGACTGCGTCAGCCGCCGACCGGCATGCTCGACGTACCTCAAGTACGCCTGCGCTGCCGGTTTCGACGGCTTCCTTGTCCGGCCGGTGGTTGCCGGCCAGGTCGGCCACGTTTGATCGTCGCTCAACACGACGATCATCCGGCCAAATCGGCCATGTTTGATCAGTTGTCCAGCTCCCACTCCAGGGCGACGTGGCCGATTGTGGATCGAAGCTCCAGCCGGAACAGCCTGACCGCAGGGTCGAGAAGGAGCGAGGGCAGTCCGGCGTCCCCCGGTTCCTGCGGCAGGACCCTGTCGAAGCAGACGAGATACCCTTGGTAGAAGTCCTTGAAGTGCGGGAAGAAATGACGGTACATCGGGTCGGTCTTGTCCACCTGGGTGACCTGGGCGGAGCGGGCCCTGCCCCCCCGGTCGTTCCGGAGGTAGATCTTCCAGGTGCTGTTTGCGAGGGCGAAGTCGTTCCAGTCGCGCTCTCCTGTGAACGCGCTGACGAAGAAGCACTCCCTGCGCTCCTGGCGACTGCGGAGCTTCCCGGAGAGAGCTTCCAGCTCCGCGGGCAGCGGATTGAACACGTGGCGGTACTCGGCCATGTAGGCCGCCAGGAACTCCTCCGAGAAGTAGGTCGCGTTGACTACGGCAAGGGTCTCGAAGCTGCGGTACAGTCGCTGCCCGCGGGTCCATCGGTCCAATGTGTCTTCGTAGTCGAGCTGTGCGCCGGCCGTCGGCGGTCGCAGGGAGAGCCCGGCACCGGAGCAGCCGCCGGCCAGGCTCGCTGCGACCAGCAACGACAAGAGCAGGGAGCGCGCCCGCCCATGGTACGTGGAACTCATCATCTGTCCCTCCAGGGAGCCTGTTTCGAATTGCCTCCCACCGCGGTCAACGGCCTCGCTCGGGAGTCTGCCTGCAACGGACTCACGGCCTGGCTGCCCGCCGGACGAGCGGGCGGCTGACCTGCGCTGCGGCAGCACCGGAATCCCAGGTAGGCAAACTGGTCGGTGGGGAGGAAGCGCCCGCGATGATGGCTGGCCAGGGAGAAGCCCACGTGGGAGTAACGCCCGCCGCGAATCCCCCGGAGATCCCCTTTCGAGGGACCGGCCGGGTCGGACCGCGCACTCACCTCGTAGTAACTCTGGGAGTACCAGTCAGCCACCCACTCCCAGACGTTGCCCGCCATGTCACACAGGCCGTAGGGACTGTTGCCCGCCTCCCGCGAGCATACGGTCGATGTCGTGGACAGGACCGGCCAGGGGCGCTTGCCCCCCTCGTCGTCCAGCCCGTCGTCCATGACCGCATAGTGGCGGTTCGGAGGCGCCGTGCCCCAGGGATAGACCCGGCCATCGGTCCCGCGGGCCCCCTTCTCCCACTCCGCCTCGGTGCAGAGACGCTTCCCGGCCCAGCCACAGTACTGCTCCGCCTGGTGCCATGTGACTCCGTTGACAGGGTGGCCGTCACGGTCCGGCGCCCCCCAGTTGTAGTACTTCAGCACGTCGTTCCCGACAGGAGCGGAACACGGCCCCTTGCCCACGCACATCTGGTAGGCCGCAACCGTCACCTCGTGGCGATCGATGAAGTAGGCCGACAGGTAGACCACGTGAAGGGGCTTCTGGTCCTCCTGGCAGTCGGCCACGGCGTCGTTGCACCCCATCATGAACTCCCCCTCGGGGACCAGCCGCATGCCTCGACACTGAACGTCCATCGGGAAGAGGCTCAGATCCATGACGTCGTCCTCGCTCACGTCACAGGTATCGACGCCTGCAAGCACGAGCCAGAGCTCCGAAGTGAGCTCCCGATCGAACGGCTCTTCCCCGCGCAGCGCGGCCACGCGACGACACCATGCCATGCATTCGGGCATCCCCCGCAGCGCCTTCCGCACGGTGGCCACCTTCCTCTTCAGCGCTTCCCATGCGTTGTACCGGACCTGGCACTCGAGGTCGGGACGGGGAACCAGGACGACCCGGCCGTCCCTGATCTCGTGCTCGAAGACCTCCAGAGCACAGCCGGGCTCCGGCCGCTCCGTGCCGTACAGTGCAGAGCAGCGGTCGCTGCACCAGGCATCGGCCTCCGGCGATACCGGAGCTCCCGCCAATCCGGGCAGCCATGAAAGGAACAGGAGGATTGGCCAGGGAGCAGCCACGAGCACACCTCGGCGTCCGACAACCTGCTCTCCAGTATAGTGTCAAATCGTGTAAGAGACACAATTTCGCCTTCGGTCACCGGGGGCAGCCCGGGCCCGAGACGACCTTCCGGATCACGTCCGCAATGGCATCGGAGTCGTTCTTGCCGATGGTGAGCAGCGCTGCCTTGCAGGCCTCGGGGCGGCAATTGCCCATGGCGAAACCGGGCCCGGGTCCGGCCAGCATCTCCACGTCGTTCCCGCTGTCTCCAAAGCGCACCGCATCCGAGGCATCGATTCCAACCAGCCCCAGGGCACGGTTCACGGAATCGCCCTTGGTGACGCCGAACGGCAGAATCTCGATGGTGAGCGGGCTGCTCACCACGGTGTTGGCCCGCCCCGCGACTCGGGCCGCGATCCGGTCGCGCACGGCATCGATCCGGTCCGCCTGGACGAACAGCATGACCTTGACGGCATTGGCCACCGCCAGCTCGTCCACGGATTCGACAATCCGGTCGGGGGGCAGGCTGCCCTTCTCCATCAAGCGCCTCACCTGCTCGTCATCCCGGTCGAGCAGGGTCACTTCGAGCCCCTGCACGACTACGCCCTGGACGTCCGGGGAAGTTCGAGCAGCCGACGCGACGTCCCGGATGATCTCGGGTGCGAGCAGGAATGACTCGATCACCTCGGAGCCGTCGTGGGAGAAGATCGCTGCCCCGTTGAACAGGACGAGCGGGAGATTCGGCCGGACGTCGGCGAGGTACTCCCTCACCTGCACCAGGCTCCTGCCGGTGGCAATCCCCACCCGGCCGCCGCAACGGCGATACTCCTCGAGTGCCTCGACCGTCGCGGGCCGGACGCGGTGATCGGGCCCGAGCACGGTACCGTCCATGTCCAGGTAGACCGCAGGAAACTTCGGCAGCGAGGAGCAGGCCGGCAGCAGCAGGCAGAGCATCAGGACAACGGCCGGACCGGATCTCATGTCTCCCTCCTCGCTGCAACCGGGATTGCCACCAGGTCGTAGGCGCCGGCCCGGCGGATACGGGCCGACACGATGTCCCCCGCTCGTCCGTCAAAGCCGTCGAGGAGCACGATCCCGTCCACCTCGGGGGCCTGGCGCTGCGTCCGCCCCTGCATGACCCAGGCGTGCTCCGCTGACGGTCCCTCGACCAGCACGTCGACAACGGCTCCGACCGATGCCCGGTTGTGCACGGTCGAAATGCGCTTCTGGAGCTTCATCAGGGCCGACCGGCGCTTCCTTCGGACGGCAGCGGGCGGAGGGTCCGCCATGGTTGAGGAATGCGTGCCCTCTTCCGGCGACCAGGCAAACACGCCGAGGTGCTCGAACTGCACCTCCTGGACAAAGCGCTCGAGGTTGCGGAATGCCGCGTCGTCCTCTCCCGGATGGCCCGTGATGAAGGTGGTCCGCAGCGCGATGGGGCGGCTGGCGGAGCGGACCCGCTCGATGACCCGCCGGATGCTGCGCTCCGACGTGCCTCGGCGCATCCGCCGGAGCACACGGTCGTCCACGTGCTGGAGCGGCATGTCCAGGTAGGGGACCACCTTGCCTCCCGCGGCCACACGCTCGATCAGCGCATCGGGGATTCCCTCGGGATACAGGTACATCAGGCGGATCCACGCGATGCCCGGGACCTGCTCCAGCGCGTCGAGGAGCCGCAGGAGGGAGCGGCGGCCGGGCAGGCCGAACTGCGTCAGGTCCTGGGCCACCAGCACGAGCTCGCGCACCCCCTGGTCCGCGAGCATCCGGTTTTCGTCGGCCAGGGCGCGGATGGGCCTGGACTCGAACGGCCCCTTGATGGAGGGGATGGTGCAGAACGCGCAGCGGCGGGAGCAGCCGTCCGCCACCTTGAGATACGCGAATGCCGGGCTCTGCGTGAGCACCCTGGGGACAGCGTCTCCGGGCAGATGCCGGGGGGATGTGGGATGGAAGACCGGGCCTGGCTCCTCGAGGAGAGCGGGCAGGGATGCCGGTTCGCCGCTGCCGAGGACGAGGTCGAGCTCGGGGAGGCTCTCCGCAAGCTCGCCCCCGGCCTGCTGGCCGAGGCATCCCATGGCCACGAGGCGGGCGCCCGGGCGCCTCGTCTTGACCTCGGCCAGCTCCACGAGCGCCTCTACCGACTCCGTCCGAGCGTCCAGGACGAACGAGCAGGTGTTCACCACCAGGACGTCGGCCTCCTCGGGGAGGTCCACCGGACGGTAGCCGGCGCGGACCAGCGAAGCCACCGCCACCTCCGTATCGACGCGGTTCTTGGGACAGCCGAGAGACAGGAAGTAGAACGTCTTCATTCGGTCAGGGCGTGGGTTGTGCGGGTCGGGACAGGTCCTCCACCTGGACATCGGCAGGGGGGGTGAACCGGAAACCAGCATCGGGCAACGACTGCGTGCTGACCTTGATGAACTTGAGCCGGCTGGAGTTGCCGGCCGGGTCGAGCAGGACGGTCCCCGCGATCCTGGGGGAGTCCTTCTCGAGGGGGAGCCGGAGCTCCTGGAAGTTCTGCTCCGAGGTGCGCGGCTTGACCACCAGGACCCGGTAGCCCTCGGAATCCGGCGCCCCCGCTGAAACGTCGAAGTCCTTCTCCAGGCTCCCTTCTCCAAAGAGGAACTTGAGCGCGTAGAAGAGCTCGCTGTCGCGCACCTCCATGCGATAGGCCAGCTTGCTCTCCGGGATGTAGTTCCAGAGCACCAGGCCGTCGCTGACGTAGTGGACCTTGTCCGGCTCGAGGTAGTCCCAGCGCATCATCCCGGGCTTCTTGAAGTAGACCCGGCCCGACTTGGTGGCCGGCCTGTCGGGCAGGTGCGCCCGGGTAACGACCTGCTCGAAGCGGGCGCTGAAGTCCTTGACCTGCGAGTAGTGCTGCTCGACGGCACGGGCCAACTCGACGGGGTCATCCGCTGCTGCAGCCGGCCGGGCCGACAGCACCAGCGTCACGAGAATCACGGTGAGGAGCATCGTTCGCATGGTCGAGCCTCCATGGGCTTTCCCCGGGGATCGGGTTTCCCTCGGACGACTGAGGGTCGTCCGGTATTTAGGGCTCCGAGGCACTCGAGGACCCCGCTGCCCTGAGGTCGCGAATGGCGATGGCGTAGTCGGATGCGCCAAACACGGCCGTCCCCGCCACCAGGATGTTGGCGCCGGCCTTGGCGAGCTTGGCTGCATTGTCCAGCCCGACTCCGCCGTCCACCTCGATCAGCGTGTTGAGCTTCCGGTGGCGGATCTCGCTCTTGAGCGCCTCGACCTTGGCCAGGGTGTAGTCGAGGAAAGGCTGCCCCCCCCACCCCGGGTTGACCGACATGACCAGGACGATGTCCACCAGGCCGAGGACATAGTACACGGAGTTGAGGGGAGTTGCGGGATTGAGTGCGACTCCGGCCCGGATGCCCCGCGACTTGATGTATCTCACGGTGCGGTCGAGGTGGCGTGCGGCCTCGACGTGGACGGTGACGCACGCGGCGCCGGCATCGACGAACTGATCGAGCAGGTCATCGGGGCGTTCCACCATGAGGTGCACGTCAAGGGGGATGCGGGTCACCTTGCGGATGTCCCGGACGACGTTGGCCCCGACGGTGATCGGCGGAACGAAGTGCCCGTCCATGACATCGACGTGCAGGAGGTCAGCCCCGCCGATCTCGACTGTTCGGACCTCATCCCCCAACTTCGAGAAGTCCGCGGCCAGAAGCGATGGTGCGATTCGTACTTTCATGGCGGAAGGGTATCCTGCGCTCCACCGCCTTGTCAAGCGGCCATCACACCGCTAATCCATGATCAACGAGGCCGTACCGGCGATGAAGCCGCCCATCGGGTCACAGTGCACGGTGCTGGAGCCACTCGAGCACGGCGGGCATGACGGCAAGGCGGAAGTCGAGAGACCGCATGCGCCGGTTCGTGATGGGCATCAGGAGTCGGGCGAGCCCGCTGAAGAGCGGCGAGCTGACCCAGTGGTAGTCCGGGTTCCAGAGCAGACTGGAGTAGTAGAGTCGGATGAGAAACCGGCGGCGCTCGGTCGTCAGCCAGGGGTATGGGAGACGCATATAGTGGTCCCAGGTGATCCCGGACCATCCCTCGACCGTGTCGGGCGGGACGAAGCCGTTCCGGAGAGCCCAGGCGTACAGCGTCGTGCCGGGGTAGAAGACCAGGGGCTTGATGGTCCCCACGTCCACGGGGCCCTCCTCCCTCAGCCGGAACATGAGATCCACTGTCTGGCGCAGGTCGTCGTCCTCCTCGTCGGGGACTCCGGAGATGAAGCTGTAGATCGGCCGAATCCCGGCAGCGCAGAGGCGCCGGTTGACCTCCAGCACCTCGTCCGTGGTCTGCCGTTTGCCCACCCGTTCGAGGATTCGGGCGGACCCGGACTCGGCACCGATGAGCAGCCGGACGCAGCCGGCCTTTCTCATGCGCCGGAAGAACGCTTCGTCGTACCGTTTCAGGTGGGCCACGTGCGCGCCCCCCACGGTCCAGGTGAATCCGGGGCCCGAGTCCCGTTCGAGAAGGGAGACGAACTCCTCGATTCGGGCCGTCCTGACAAAGAAGTTGTCATCCTGGACGTGGAAGTGCTCGACGCCGAGCGACCTCGAGAGCCGGGCCATCCTCTCGTGCACCCGTGCAGCGCTCAGGCCCGTCCATCGGCCCGCAAGCGCAGGGTGGCTGTGGAGGCAGAACGCACAGCGGTGCGGACAACCGCGGCTCGTGAGCACCGAGAGCATCCGGCCGTACGGCGACCCGGACAGGTAGCGGGACATGTCGAACCGCTCCCACGGCGGCTCGGGAAGGGATTCCAGGTCATCGACCCGTGCGTGCGGGACGGTCGATGCTCCCCCCGTCCCCTTCGCCACGACGGATGGAAGGTCCGGACCGGGGGTACGGCCGGCGGCCAGGCACTCCAGGAGGTGCGGGAAGACCTCCTCTCCCTCGCCGACGACGACGTAGTCCACCGCGTGGTGAGCAACGGTCTCCAGCGGAAGCACGGATGCGTGGACTCCGCCCATGACGGTCGCGACGTTCGGAGCGAGGCTCTTCACCAGCTTGAGAAACGCACAGGCCCCACGGAGCTGTATGCCCGTCATCCCCGTCGTCCCCGCGGCCAGGACCCCTCCCTGCCGGATCCGCTCGGCGGTACGCTCCCGCCAGTCCGGGTCGAACCGCTGGTCCAGGAAGAGGATGTCGTAGTCATCCCACAGCCGCGTCGTCAGTGCCATGAGTCCCCACGGAGCGGTGGCGTCACCCACCCCGCGCCACGTCGAGGGATTGAACAGGAGTATCGCCGACCTACTCACGGATCACCTCGGGTACGGGTCGGCGGATCCCGGCGAACCGGACCGCATCCAGGTACCAGGGGACGCAATCCATGACCCGGATCACCAGCCGCCCTTGTCCCGGGCCGATCGGAGGCAGAAGTGCGGTTGCGAACCGGCGCTCCTTCACGCGCTGCCAGCTCGCGGCAAGCGGCTTCCCGTCGAGGAGCAGCTCGACTTCGCACGGCTCGCTGACCCCGAGCCAGAGGACATCGCTGCACCCCGTGCAGTCCGGGGCAGCACCCCGCGGCGGCAGGTCCCCGAAGTAGTGTCGCTTGTGGGGGGGCGCCTCGAGCATCGCCTCGCACTGCTCGACCGGGATGCCGACGTCGGGATCGAGATCCCGGAACTCACCGCATCCCCAGAAGAAACGCACCTCGGGGGGGCCGCGCCAGGTCTGACCGCGCTGCAGGCACCACGGCTCGCCGCACTCGATCCGCAGCCGGAAATCCGGCAGGTCCGCCCCTGGCCGGAGCTCGTGCACCTCGATGGCGCCGAGCCGCGCCGTGCTCACCGCGGCAACGGTCCATGGGAACAGCTCGTCCACCACGAGAAGGGGACTCCCCGGAACCCCGGCCTTGGACCCGGTCGCGCCAATGTCCGGTTCCGAGCGCTCGAGCACCCGGAGGAGGTAGTGATGGCCGTAGTGACCGGATGCGGCAAAGGGCGAGTGCACCCGGGAGGACAGCGTCGCCAGGGTGACGCCGTACCGCTCCCGGAGCAGCCGGATCAGATCGCGGGACGTGTCGAGCGAGGGGGTGCGGGCAGCGGGCTCGGCCGCGACGACCCGCATCGGGTAGAACGCGGGCTCACGCAGGCGCCGCCCGGCAGCGGAGCCGGAAAGGAGGGTGCACGCGACGAGGAGCGCCACCACCGGGAGCCCGGTCGCCAGGAGGCGAGCGGCGAGCGGGTTCACGAAACGGAGCGCCCCCCTCCCCCACCCCTGCCCGACCGACAGCCCGCCCAGCGCGATCAGGAACTGCGCCGCAGGCTGCGAGAGCTGGTAGCGGGGAGCCCCGAGGACGGTGGCCGGAACAAGCGTGTAGAAGGGGAGGAAGACAAGGAAGAAGCGGGCTGACCGGGAGCCGCGGGCCAGCGTGGCCAGCCGTACCAGTCCGATGGCGGCAAGGCCCAGCCAGAGCGCATCGAGCGACTCGGGGAGGAACCGGTGCTGGACCACGCTGGAGACGAGCGTCAGGAAGTTGTAGGCCCACGAGGACGTACCGACCATCCCTTCGTCCTGGGGCCCGGGGGCGAAGACGAACAGGTTCCGGGTATTGAAGAACCCGGTGGCAAGCTCGCTGAGCAGGTAGGGCACGTAGCAGACCGCTGTCGGGACGAGGAGGTTGAAGACGGCCCGGCGCTCGGGCAGCCGGGGCCACGCTGCACACCAGGCCACGAGGAGCGCGGGCAGGAACAGCGTGAGCTGGTAGAGCTGCGTCATGATTCCGAGGCAGGTTCCGGCCAGCCAGAGAGCGGCGGGCCTGGACGTAGACAGCCAGCGGTGGACCGCCCAGGCAACGATGGGGACCATGGTGGCAGCGAAGTTCGACGGGTGAGCGTGCGAGGTGAGCCCCAGCGAGTGCATGGGCAGGGCCAGCAGGCATCCGGCAGCGACCGCAGCGACGTCGGCCGGGAGGATCAGGGGTTCGCTTCTCAACGAGGCCCCCGCTCCCGACGCCATCCCCGGCGTTCGCAGACCTCCTGCGTCCGCGACATCCCGTGGAGTGGTTCGGCGGGCGACATCGGAGAGCACGTCGCGCACGAGCAGGGTGGAGAACAGGATCCCGGCCAGTTGCCAGAGCATGAGCCAGACGAGCTCGCCCGCAGGGTCCCGACAGAAGGCATACGGGATCGCCTTGAAGTAGTAGACCAGCGGACCGAGCGCGGCGGCCAGGAACCGGACGTGGCCGATGCCGTAGAGCGGCAGCTCGCCGTGCTCCAGCATTGCAACGGTACGGGCGGTATCCTCCTGGCTCTCGAACTCGAAGAACGAAGGGAGGCCCAGACGTGCGACGACCGCGACCACGAGCGGAAGGGACCACAGGCCGATACGCAGCATCCTGGCGGTGAGACCCAGCGGAACTCGTGGGGACCCGGCAGCCCCTGTGGCAGGGGGCGGGCCCATGCCCTTCTCGCCTCCCTCGACGCTGCGGGTCATGGTCTACCCCCGAACCGGGCCTGGAAGCGCAGGTAGTCCCACACGTAGGCAGGCAGGTTGGCCGCAGTGGCGGTTATGTTGTAAGAGCAGGTGTAGCAGCACGCCCCGGCGAGGCGACAGCGTTCGATACGCTCCCTCCATTCCGCCAGGGCACGCTTCAGGAGCGGCACGGACAGCTTCTCTACCTCGAGGAGCGACACGAAGTGCTCCATCTCGTTGCAGAACGCCAGCCTCCCGTCGCTTCGAAGGTCGAGGAAGTAGCGCCCGGCACCGCAGTCGCCAAGAGTTTCGCCCCGCATGTAGCGTGCGGAATAGAGGTAGTAGTCCCTGTGGTCCCAGAGCGGCGCCCCGAGGATCTTGGCCTGCCGCAGGGTCTCGAACCGCACTGCGATGCGCTCCCGTGTGATCGCGTCGAGGCCGGGGAAGTCGGCCGCCCGGTGCAATCCGCCCGGGCCGATGTTCATGGGGATGAAGGAGACGCCGAGCCCAACGGACGAGGCCACTTCCAGGAGCAGGTCGATCTCGTCCAGGTTGTGGGGTCCGACGACGACGTTGAGCTTGTAGACCGTTCGAGGGCCTTCCCGGGTCAGCCGCAGGAAGTCGGCCAGGACGCCCCCGGGATGACGCTTGCCGCCGCGAAGGTTGCGATAGGTCTGCGGGTCCAGGCTGTCCAGGCTCAGGGCGAAGTGGACGATGTTGCGAAACCGGGCCAGGGCCGCCATCCGACCGCCGTCGAGCAGGTGGCCGTTGGTCACGAGGGTGACCTTCATCCCCCGCGACTCGGCGGCCTCGAGGATCTCGGGCAAGTCAGGGCGGAGAAACGGCTCGCCGCCCGTGATGCCGACCACGGGGATGCCCAGCTCGGCCAGCCGGTCGAATGCCACCCGAACCTGGTCGACGGTCATGTCCGGGTGGGGGAGGCTGGGCACGTTGCAGAACCGGCAGCGGAGGTTGCAGCGGTTGGTGACGTTGTAGCCGACGAAGACCGGTCTTCCGGCCAGCAGTCTCCAGATGATGTTCGCTTCGGCCAGCACCTTCTCATCTCCAGTTGCGCATGTCGGGGCCGCTCTCAGGTTTCGTGGTAGTCCCCGGCCTGGTTCACCCGGAAAGGGTCACCCCGCCCGGAGACGAGGCGTTCCGCTGCCTCGAAGCCGGTCTCGATGGCATGGTCCGCGTTGTGATACCGGAACATGCCCGTGCGCCCGGCGAGAACCAGGTTCCGGATGCGCGCGGCAATGGAGTATACACCTGCAACAGCGTCCCGGTAACCCAGGGAATAGATTGGATAGGCGCTGGGCCACCGATCGACACGTCCGCCGAGCAGGCGATGGCGGGGCACGAACCGGAGGTCCTCGAGCACCGCGGTCGTGTTTCGCAGCAGCTCCGAGTCCTCCATTTTCCAGACCGGCTCGTCCGGATTGGCGAAGTACTCCGCCACCAGCGAGGTGCGATTGGCCGGCGCCAGGTCACGGCTCCAGTTCTTCGGCTCGTGGATCCTGCCGAACGGGATCTCCGGGTCGGGCAGGTAGGTCCAATGGTCCGAGGAAACCCTGGGCAGATCGAATGCCAGCAGCACGGTGACGAGCCCGCGCCAGTGCAGTCGGGCGGGAAGCGGAGAAGACGCCGTGACTCCGAGCAACCCCGGAAGGTCGGTGAAGTTGCCGGTCCACACGAAGCTGTCCCCGGCGTGCTCGGCGCCGTCCTGCGTGAGCACGGACTCCAGCCGATCCCCGCTCAGGTTGGCAGCGACGACGCGGGCGCCCAGTCGGAGCTGACCCCGTGCCTCGACCAGCCGGTCAAGAGCCCGCTCGCAGAGGGTCCCGAAGCCATGTCGGGGGTAGAGAAAACGCTGAGCCAGCGTGGGGGGCGGCTCGCGCAGCCGCACCAGGGCATGGCGCACGGCGGCCCCCAGGCTCAAGGAGCGAATCCGCTGAGCCGCCCAGTCCGCAGAGAGCTGGTCGCAGGGGATGCCCCACACCTTGCGGGTATACCCCTCGAAAAAGCTGGTGTAGAGACTGCGGCCGAAGCGGGAGACCATGAACTGCTCGAAGCTTTCCCGGGGCGTGGGCGCGAGCTGCTCCCGGATGCGCGCTGCGAAGAAGCTGCCCAGCGCCATCGCCGCGCGATGTGGACCCAGCCCCAGGAGGGCATTGGCCGGCGAGAGCGGGTAGCTGAACCGCTTTCCCCGGAAGAGGATGTGGCTGCGGCGGTCCACCCGCAGCACATCCCCCTTGAGCAGGGAGAGGAACCAGTCCTCGACGACCGGGCTCTTGGTGAAAAAGCGGTGCCCCCCGATGTCGAACCGGTACGCGCGGTCGAACGTCAGTGTGGTGCTGAGCCCGCCGACCTGGCCGGCAGCCTCGAGAACCGTGACTCTGCGTCCCGCACGGGCAAGCTGGAGAGCTGCTGCAAGCCCCGCCGGGCCGGCACCGATCACCACGGCTCTTTCCTTCCGCCTCATGAGGGCGATGCTACACAGGTTGCGGCAGCGTGGCAATGCCCGAATGGACGATTATCCACAGGTGCGCCGGGACCGGGGACGAATTCGGGTTGCGCGTCCCGCAAGTCGTTGCGGCGCAACGCTTCGATGATGCTCGGACCGCGTCCGCCGGCTGTGGGAAACTTGTGGGAAACTCCACGGGAAACGTGCTCAGCCCATCGGATTCCGATGGATCTTCAGCTCGATGAGGAGGGCCTCCACCTGCCCCCGTCCCCCGGTGATGGGAACCAGGTGGGCGGTACCGCGAATCCGCTCCTTGCCGGCCACGACCTGAGTGTCGGATTCCCCCTCCTCGCGGCCGTCGATGACCGTCGCCGCGGCCCTTTCGAGTGCCGTCCCGCCGCCATCGAGGAACTCTGTCAGCCTCCGGCCGACGCACCCGTCCCCCATCCCCAGCAGCCGGCGCATGACGCCGTTTGCCGAATCCACGACCAGGTTCCGGTCCACCAGCACCGCTGCGTCGGGTAGCCGGTCCAGCAGCAGACCGAGCTTGATCCGGTCAAGCAGGATCCGCGAGCGCTTGCGCTGGTCGAACTCGCGGAACGAGGCCATCATCGAGTTGAGCGTGCGGGCGATGTCGTCCATTTCGGACAGCCCCACGAGCGGGGCAACGACATCCGTGCGCCCCCCCTGCGCCGTGTGCATCACCGCCGAGAGCCGCCTCAGGGGCATGTGCAGCCGTCCGGGGAAGCGCCAGACGAGGAAGAACATGAGCATGATCCCGGCAAGGGTGAGGGTGACGACGTTTCGAATGGAGCTGTCCGCGAGCCCGCCCAGTGCCCCGCCGCCGGTCACGATGGCGTCCATCTCCTCCAGCTCCAGGGAGCGAAGACGGGCCAGGTAAGACTGCTCGGCCGCCCCCTCGGAGCATTGCGGCCGGAACTCCGCCCCTGTCGGCAGCCAGCGCTTTGACATGGCTGCCAGCGCAGCGCACCCCCTCTCAGCCAGCACCGCCGACCGAAGCCGTCCCACGTCGGCAGCGACGGCGGCAAACTCCTCCGAGACCTCCGCCAGGCGCTCGGCCGCAAGGTCCACCCGCCCCCGAGCCCCCTTCGTGCCGACCAGCCCGTCGATGACCGCTCGCTCCATCTGCGCGATCGCGTGCGCCCGCTTCGCATGCCCGTGCAGCTCCTGGGCAGACTCGTGGAGCCGGGCGACGTAGACCACGGCTATGGCGGTGATGCCGAGGAACGCCCCGCTGACAAGCAGCAGCCCCAACCGAATCCGCCCGGCCAGGGTACCCCACAAGCCTCCCCAGACGGCAGCGGCCCAACCTGTGACTATTCTGGCCCTTCCGCGCATGGCTCAGTACCCCATCTCGTCCTCGAACCGCTCTATCGCTGGTTCGGTCCCCAGCAGCACGAGAACGTCTCCCTTGCCGATTCGGTCCTGGCCCATCGGCAGGTCGACCGTTTCCTCCTCGTACTGGATCTCGCCGTGCGTTCCCACCACCGGCGTCCGGCGACGGATCGCGATCACCTGGAGCCCATACCGCCCCCGGAAACGGAGCTGTTCGAGGGTCTGCCCCCACAGGCGCTGGTTGGCTTCGAACTTCACCACAAGTTGACCGGTCTCGAGAAGGGCCAGTGCGCTGCGCTCGGGCTGCTCCAGGTCGATTGCGAGCCGGGAGGCATAGTCCTTCTCCGGAACGACGACCTGGTGCGCCCCGATTGCCGAGAGGATCCGGGCATGCAGATCGGACGAAGCCCGGGCCACAATCCTGCGGACGCCGAGCTTGACCAGGAGCGCGGTCACGAGCACGGAGGCTTCGAGATCCGCCCCGATGGCCACTACCACCGTGTCCATCTCGGTCAGCCCCAGCGAAGCCACGGCCTGCTCATCCTGCGCATCGAGCACCGTTGCCTGGTCCACTTCGTCCCGGATCGACTCGATGAGCCGCTCGCTCTCGTCGATGACGGTCACCTCCGCCCCGAGCTGAAAAAGCGACAGGGCGACTTGCCGGCCGAACTGCCCCAGCCCCACGACTGCGTATCGTCGCATCCTCATCCTCCTCGAATCATCCCACTGCGATTCGGGCCGAGGCGTACGTCACCTCGACCCCCGGGTCCCCGTGGGTGAATGCCAGGGCCATCGTCACCGGCCCCAGCCTCCCGACGAACATCAATGCCACTACGATGAGCTTCCCCGCCACCGACAGCGTCGGCGTCAGACCGACGGAGAGGCCGACCGTGCCAAACGCGGAGACCACCTCGAAAACCAGTGCCTCGAACGATGCCTGCGGCTCGCTCGCCAGCAACCCGAGCAACGCAAGCACAATGACGGTCACGGAAATCGCGATGATCGATACGGCCTTGTGCACCACGGCACTGTCGAACCGCTGCCCCCAGGCCTCCACGCTCGACCGTCGCCGGAGGAATGCCCTGACCGACAGGAAGAAGACGCCGACGGTAGTGGTCTTCACCCCGCCTCCCGTCCCCCCCGGCGAGGCCCCGATGAACATCCAGACCATGTAGATGAGAAGCGTCGTCCGCTGGAATGCCGATATGTCCACCGTGTTGAAGCCGGCAGTCCGTGCGGTCACGGACTGGAAGAACGACGCCATCAGCTTGTCCCCCAGCGAGAGTCCGGCCAGGCTGGCATCGTACTCCAGGTAGAACGTGAGCAGCATCCCGCCGGCCAGGAGCAGGGCCGTCATGACCCCGACCATCCGGGCGTGCGCGTTCCAGAGTCGCCCATGCTGCCTCCGGACCCGGCCGCGCATGAACCAGTTGGGCGAGAAGAGCACCGCCACGACGGAGTAGCCCAGCCCCCCGATCACGATCAGCGTCGACACGGTCATGCAGACGAGCGGGTCGGAGCGGAAGCGCACCAGGCTGTCCCCGTGCAGGGAGAAGCCGGCGTTGTTGAACGCCGAGATGGCATGGAAGATCGCGGAGTACGCCGCGTCCCCGACATCGGACTCATGGCTGCGGGACGCCAGGTACAGAACGCCGGCACCGATAAGCTCGCACGCCAGCGTCATGCGCAGGATGAACATAATGGCCCGCTCGATCGCGGCTCCGGCGGACTCCTCGAGCAGATCCCCGAGCACCTGGCGGCTGCGGGCCGCAAGCCCGCGCCCGGCCAGCACCAGCAACGACGCGGACAGCGTCATGATCCCGAGCCCCCCGATCTGGATCAGCAGGAGGATCACGACCTGCCCGAACGTCGAGAAGGTCGCCAGCTCGCAGTTCATCCGCTCGTCCGGCGCGGTGTTCAGCACCGCAAGGCCGGTTACACAGGTCGCAGATGCCGACGTGAAAAGAGCATCCACCGGAGAAGCCCCTTCGTGATCGGTCGTCGCACTCGGCAACGTCAGCAGCACCGTGCCGACCAGGATCACCACGGCAAAGCCCGATACCAGCAGGCGCGCAGGCCGCTGCTCCAGGTAGGACAGGGCTCCCTGCCAACCCCGGGTCCGCCTCAGCGTGCGCAGCAGTACATGCAACGCAGGAACCAGGGACAACGCCAGGAAGACCCGTGGAGCCGAGGCAGCAACGAGCGTCACGAGGACGAGCCCCACCTCGAGCACCGTCTCCCGCAACGGAACCCTCTCTTCTGTCCCGGCAGCCACCGCACTCCGGTACACGGCGAGAGCGTATTGCGCCAGCATGGCAGCCGAGAGCGATACGCCGATGGCCCTGGCAACGCCCCGGTCCAGCAGCTCGAACCCGAAACACACGAAGACGTAGAGGACGTAGGCTGCCGATGTCAGCAGGAGCAACCGCGATTGCTTCCTCGGTCTACGCAACGGAATTCACCATTCGTGGCCACGGCCCCACACGCCGGGCCCCAAGCGGGCGTCATCCCGCTGAGCGCTCAGCGGACTCCGACCGGCACTGGACATCGTCGCGTTGAGCGACGCTCAAACGTGGTCGATCTGGCCGGCAAACGCCGGCCGGACAAGGAAGCCGTCGAAGCCGGCAGCGCAGGCGTACTCGAGGTACGTCGAGCATGTCTGCAGACGGCTGACACGGCCTGTCCCGAGCGAGGTCGAGGGATCCCGCCGGATGATTGACGGCCAGGGCGACCACGCTCACTGCTGGTTGCACTTGTCGATGAGCTTGTCCAGGAGGGCCGGGTTGGAGGTCAGCGCCTTGGCCTTCTCGAAGTACTTGATTGCCAGGGGACAGTTGCCCCCCTTCATTGCCTTCATCCCCAGGGCCTGGAGGCTCTTGGCCTTCTCCTCGTCCTTGCCCCCTTCGGCCTTCTTCTCCTCGACCTTCTTCTCCTCGACCTTCTTCTCCTCGACCTTCTTCTCCTCGACCTTCTTCTCCTCGACCTTCTTCTCCTCGACCTTCTTCTCCTCGACCTTCCCGGCGGCCTTCTTCTCCGACTCGGCCTTGGAGATGAGCTTGTTCAGGATGGCGGCGTTTCCGCCGGAGGACTTGGCCTGGTTGAAGAGGGAGATGGCCTTGTCGTAG
Organism: Deltaproteobacteria bacterium; assembly: GCA_016875215.1. Lineage (GTDB taxonomy): Bacteria > Myxococcota_A > UBA9042 > CAIXZC01 > CAIXZC01 > CAITUV01. The sequence continues at coordinate 4,639 of VGRX01000024.1, read as the reverse complement.
TCCTTTTCCTTCATGGCCTTCATGCCGTCCTTCTGGAGGTCCTCGGCCGCCTTCCCGCCGACGGCCTTCTTGGCAGCCTCTTCTTCCTTCTTCTTCTTCTCTTCGGCCTTCTTGGCGGCGGCCTCCTCCTCCTTCTTCTTCTTCTCTTCGGCCTTCTTGGCGGCCTCTTCGGCCTTCTTGGCCTTTTCCTCGGCCTTCTTGGCGGCGGCCTCCTCCTTCTTCTTCTTCTCTTCGGCCTTCTTGGCGGCTTCCTCTTCCTTCTTGGTCTTTCCGTCGTCCTTCTTCGCTTCCTCGGCCTTCTTGGCTTCCTCGGCCTTTTTGGCCTCCTCGGCCTTTTTGGCCTCCTCGGCCTTTTTGGCCTCTTCGGCCTTCTTCGCCTCTTCGGCCTTGGCCGCCTCTTCGGCCTTGGCCGCCTCCTCGGCCCTCTTCGCCTCTTCGGCCTTGGCCGCCTCTTCGGGTGTCATTGCGACGGCAGCGGAGTCTCCTTCGAGGCTCTCCTTGATGGCCGCATCGGCGCGACCGGCGAACGCGCTGAAATCGGTGGAGAGAAGCTGGAGGCGCTCCAGGGCCGGTGCGACGTTGGCCGTCCCCTCGGGAACGGCAACCTCTCCTCCGCGCTTCTCCAGCTCGGCGAGCTCGGCGAGGAGGCCGTCCATGGCAGCGACCTTCTCAGCGTTGCCCTTGGCAGCCCACACTTCCTTGCGCTTCTCGAGCGCTGCGCGGTATTCACCCGCAGACTGCCCGAACCGCATGAGGTCGCTCCGGGCCTGGAGCACCTGCTTCTCGGCCTCGAGGCGTGCCCTCTCGGCAAGCAGGGCCTCCTCCTTCCTGCGCTGCTCCTCGCGCATCTTCTCCTTCTCGGCCTGGAGGCGGGCCTGCTCCCGGATCTTGGCCTTGAGGGCCTCGTCCTGCGCCTTCTCATCGGCAGCCTTGCGCTCCATTTCGGCCTTGAGCCTGGCTCTCTCTTCCTGGCGGGCGCGCTCTGCGGCGTCTTCCTTGGCCTTGCGATCGACCTCGGCCGCATTCTGCCTGGGGCCTTCGGCGGGCTTGTCCTTGCCACCGAGAACGGAGACCAGGAATACGATGCCGGCAACAAGAACGACCGCCACGGCACCGACGATGATGTAGAACCGGGCGCTGGAGTGTGGCTTGCGGTCGGCCCAGTTGTCGGTCACCTCGCGGGCTTCGAGCTCCTGGGGAGACTCGACGAACCAGTCCTCGTCGGCCCCTTCCGCTGCACCGGCCTTGGGCTTGGCCTCGGCGGGCCGGCGCACGGGCTCCGGACGGCGAACAGGCTCCTCCTTCACGGCTTCGACCTGGCGGGCAGTTGCCCTCGCCTGCTCGGCCCCGCGCATGACGTCGGCGGCCTCGAACATCTGCGTCACGGCCCGCGGGCGATCGACCTCGGGTTCCTCCGGAACATGGGCTTCCGCCGCGCCGGCATCCTCGTCCGGAACCTGGGCGACGGTCTGCTCGATTCGCTCGGGCTCGGGGGCGGGCTCGACCACGGGCTCGGACACAGCGGCATCCCCGAGGCGAAGGGTATCGCCGACCTCCTCCTCTTTCTCGATGGGACGAATCGGCTCGGGCTTCTCCGGGGCCCTTTCGCCCGGAAAGCCGGTGAACATCATGGTCGAGGAGCGGGGCTCGTCGACCGCGGCCTCTTCTTGCGGCGCCGGCGCCTTGGGCAACGGCTCCCCCTTCCCGGCCGACGGCCAGCCGACGTGCGGCGCGCTGGTGAACTCCAGCTCCGGAAGGAACTGCTCCTGGAACGTCCGGATCTCCTGGGCCACGAGCGAGAGGCTCTCGGTCCGCTTGCCGGGCAGCTTCTGGAGGGCCTTGAGAATGATCTTCTCGAACTCTGCGATGTTGGGAATACCCCGCTTGAGGAGGTGGAGAGGGAGCGGCTTCTCGTAGACCTGCCGCTTGACCGTCGTGTTGAAGTTGCTGGAGATGAACGGAGGCTTGCCGGTCAGCATCTGGTAGACCAGGATGCCCAGCGAGTAGACATCCGACTGATCCGAGTATCCCTTTCCGGAGCACACTTCGGGGGCCATGTATTCCGGGGCCCCGTAGAAGCGCTCATCCTTCTGGTTGGCGGCATAGGCCGGCAACAGGACGTCGTAGCCCCAGTTGATGATGCGGGCGATCTGGCCGCCGTCGCCCCCCACGGATACCAGGACGGAGCTTCCGGAAAGACCGCGGTGGAAGACCCCCTCCTGGGCAGCGACGCCAAGGCCGGTGGCGAGCTGGAAGGCGACGTCCACGACCTCTCCCAGGGAGAGCCCGCCCTTGCAGAACTCGGCCAGCGTGACGGCATCGGGCAGCGCGGTGACGAAGAAGACGTGGCCCTGGTCCGTCCTGCCGCTGTCGATGACGGGTACCAGCGTGGCACTCCCCACGTCGGCGAGCCTGTGCGAAACATCGAGGATGTGCTTCGCCTGGCCGTCATCCGCCCCCACCCCCCTGTCCAGGACCTGGAGCATGACGGAAAAGCCCTGCACCAGCTCTCGCGCGCTGTAGGCCGACGCCAGCTTGTCGGAGTACAACTCGTGCTCGATTCGGTACCTGCCCGCGACAGTCGTTCCAATCATGCCATCACCCTATCAGAGTCCGCTGCGCCCGGAACAACAGCAATTCTGCTGCCTTTGGCAGCGGATACACCCATTCAGCGTGCCCCAGTCTAGCTCTCGGAACAGGCTTTTGCAATGACAAAATCCGCCCCTCGTATCGCATTGACACGCGCCCCGCCGGCCCACTAGAATCGGACAGCCGGAGCGCCTGTCCCGGCGAAGGGGATGCGGGGTACGAATGGAGACGCTGGCAGGTCTCGATAGGGATTGGGACGTCTACTTCGCGCAGGGAACCCCGGTGGGAGCGATGCGTGAGTTCGTCATCCGCTCGTTCCTGCCGCTGGTGAGAGTCATCGCCAGGCGTCTCAAGGCAGGATTGCCGCACAACGTGGACTTCGAGGACCTGGCGTCCTCCGGGACGCTGGGGTTGATTGCCGCAGTGGACCGCTACCGGCCGGAGGCCGGGGGGAGTTTCCGCAAGTATGCCTCCATCCGTATTCGAGGGACGATGCTCGACGAGCTCCGCCTGATGGACTGGGCCCCGCGCTCGGTGCGCAGGGACGGGGGGGAGCTGGATTCCATCCGCAGGTCACTCGAGGATGCCCTTGGCCGCAGGCCCACGAGCGACGAGATGGCGAGCCGCATGGGGCTCGACAGCGAGGGGTTCTCCAGGCTCGTGCGGCGCATCGCTCCGCACCACGTGATGCGCTTCTCCGAGATGGGAGGAGACGACGACCGTCGTGACCCGATGGAGGTCATTCCGGACGCATCCTCCCCCGACCCGCTCGAGCTGAGCACCATGCGAGACCAGGCGGACCGGCTGGCCGCAGCGATTGAGGAATTGAAGGACCGCCAGCGCCAGGTGATTTCCCTCTACTACTTCGAGAACTTGTCGGTGAAGGAGATCGCGCTCCTGTTCGGAGTCACCGAGGGACGCGTTTCCCAACTCCACACCGAGGCCCTGGGCCGGCTCGCCAAGAAGCTGCGCCGGATGGAGCAGCAGCCTCCGTAGGCTGCAATTGCTTGCTTCGTACGGTTGCATGAGGTACAAGGGGCGGGTCTCTTTTGGGCGAGCGACGGGGCGTGCAGATGGACTTGAGTGAAAACGGGAACCGGCTGTTGCCTCTCGGCGAGGCGGTCCCCTGGCAGCGGCCTCGAAGGGAATGGGCGGTGCGGCTGTGCGTCGCGTTCCTCCTGGCTGCCTTCTTCCTGCCGAATCTCGGTGCGTTCGGTCTCTGGGATCCCTGGGAGACCCACTACGGCGAGGTCACCCGCAACATGATCGAGTCGTACGACTGGGTCAACCCGTGGTGGGGATACCGGACCAAGATCGGCGACCAGGCCAAGCAGGGGTCGTATTTCTACTCGAAGCCGATCCTCATCTTCTGGACCGAGGCGGCCTCTGTCCGACTCCTCGGTTTCTCCGAGTGGGCCATCCGCCTGCCGATGGCTCTTTTCGCCATGCTTACCGCGTTCTTCGCCTACTACGTGTTGGGTAAGATCTGGTCGCGCAAGGTCGGATTCCTCGGCATGCTGGTGGTGGCGACCAGTCCCCAGTTCTTCATGCTGGCGCGGCAGGCGCAGACCGACATGGTGTTCGTCGCTCCGCTCACCATCGGTCTGCTCTTCCTGGCACTGGCGCTCTTCGGCCCCGACGAGCGCGGCGTGTCGACCGCAGGCTACCTGGCCAAGCTCGGGTTTTCTCTGTTCGTCTTCCTGCTCTCTGCGGTCCCGCAGTACATCGTCATCGGGACCGACCTGGTGGATGACCGCTCTTTCGACAACCTGGCGGGACTGCAACGGGTGGCAGCGCTCGCGAAGACCAACGGAGTGTATCACTCCGTCCTGTACGGCATCCTCGTCCTGGTGCTGCTCGTGTGGATGCTGCTGCCGCTGGTCGTGAGGCTGGTCCGCCGCAGGCCGCTGGAAGGCGAGTTCAAGGATCGGACGCTCAGGGAGGGGCACATCCTGGTGTTCGCCACCATGTGCGGCCTGGCGACCCTGGGCAAGGGGCTGCTCGGTTTCATGCTGCCGGGGGCGGTGCTGTTCGTGTTCCTCCTGCTGAC
>VGRX01000023.1 GCA_016875215.1 Deltaproteobacteria bacterium | reverse complement strand
GGCGGCGGTGTGCTGTTCGCCAACGGGAGGATCCTCTGCGTGGGGTGCGATTGTGCGGATCGGCCCGAGGCCGTGGGGGCCACGGTTCTTTCCTGCCCCAAGTCGGTGGTTTCTCCAGGGCTCATCAACGCGCACGACCACATCACGTACACCCAGAACTCCCCTTCGGACTGGGGGGACGAGCGCTTCGACCACCGGCACGACTGGCGCCTCGGCATCCGAGGGCACAAGAAGATCAAGGTGTCGGGTGGTGCCAAGGTCATGCAGATCACCTGGGGCGAGATGCGCCAGGTCCTGGCCGGGACCACGTCGCTGGCGGGTTCCGGTTCCGCTCCCGGCTTCCTGCGTAACCTGGACAAGACCGCGAACGAGGGGCTCGAGCAGCCTGCGGTCTACTACAACACGTTCCCGCTGGGGGACAACGACGGGACCCTGCTGGTCGGGAGCTGCGCCTATCCGGCCATCGACGGGAAGTGGGTCCTGGAGAACGACTGCTACCTGCCCCACGTGTCCGAAGGGGTGGACAAGGAGGCCCGCAACGAGTTCGTCTGCCTCAGCAAGGACGCCAACGGCGGCGTCGATCTCACGGAGCCCGGGAGCGCGTTCGTCCACTGCATCGGCCTCAGGGCCCAGGATGGGGCCGAGCTGGCGGCCAACGGAACGGCGGTGGTCTGGTCGCCCCGCTCCAACGTGGCTCTTTACGGGAACACGGCGCAGGTCACGCTCTACCACCGTCAAGGTGTGCTCGTTGCCCTGGGGACCGACTGGACCGCGTCCGGCTCGGTGAACATCCTGCGCGAGCTCCAGTGCGCCTCGTTCCTGAACGAGTATTATCTGAACCAGTTCTTCTCGGACAAGGATTTCTGGGAGATGGCGACGACGAACGCTGCCTCCGCCCTGGCCGTGGACGATGCGACGGGCCTGCTGAGGGAGGGGCTGTTCGCCGACATAGCGCTCTTCGACGCGTCGTTGGCCGAGAACCCGTACCGGGCCGTGATCGATGCCTCGCCCACGACGACGCTGCTGGTCCTGCGGGGCGGTCTGCCCCTGTACGGCGAGACCGTGCTCGTGCAGGCGCTTCCCCAGGGCAAGGACGGGTGCGAGGCCATCCCGGGCGGCGTCTGCGGCCAGATCCGGTCAATCTGCGCTGTGCGGGAGACCGGGTACACGCTTGCGGATCTCTCCGGCGCCAACGAGTCGGCCTACGGCCTGTTCTTCTGCGGCGATCCGCCCGGAGAACCCACCTGCGTTCCGATGCGGCCCGGCGAGTTCGACGGCGAGTCGCAACCCTCGGATCTGGACGGGGACGGCGTCGTCAACGACGAGGACAACTGCGTCTACCTGTTCAACCCTCCGCGGCTTGTGGATGACGGCAAGCAAGCCGACCAGGACGGAGACGGCCTGGGAGACCCGTGCGACCCTTGCCCGCTCGACGCCCAGACGAACACCTGCAAGGCGCCCGACCCGCTCGACAAGGACGGGGACGGGTTCCTCAACTACGAGGACAACTGCTCCAAGGACCCGAACCCGGGCCAGGAGGACGAAGACCTGGACGGTACGGGCGATGCGTGCGATTTCTGCCCGCAGACCCCCAACCCGGGGAATTCCCCATGCGAGTGTACGATCTATGACCTCAAGACCGGGCTTATCAAGCTCGGCGCCCCGGTGGCGGTCGAGGGGGTTGTGACCGCGGTCGCCGCACCTCGGTTCTTCGTCCAGGTTCCTTCGGACCAGCTCGATGAGGCGCTCGGATACCAGTTCGGGGGCATCTACGTCTACCTGCCTTCCAACAACCCGGACATGCTCGTCATCCCGGAGACGGGGGACCGGGTGCGGGTGACCGGGGTGACCCAGGACTGGTGGGGACAGATGCAGCTCACCTACGTCGAGGCCGTCGATGTCCTCGATACCGGGGTCCCGCTCCCCGAGCCGATCGTGGTGACCCCGCAGGAGGTGTGCACGAACGGCGAGCTCTCCGCTGCATACGAGGCCGTTCTGGTTCGCGTGGTTGGGGCCGAGGTCACGGCTCTCCAGCTTGCTGCCGGCCCCGGGGACAAGGAGCCGACCAACGAGTTCCAGCTTGCGGGGTTGCTTCCTGTGGACGATTTCTTCCACCTGGTGGCGCCTTTCCCCGAGTTGGGGGACGTCATCTCGGTGACGGGTGTGCTTCGTTTTGCCAACAACGCCATGAAGCTCAATCCCAGGGGGCCGGAGGACATCATCCCGGCGCTCGCTCTGGCCGAGTTCGAGTCCCCACTCGTCTTCGTGGACGAGGGGACCGCCGACGTGCAGGCGATCCCCCCCCTCGTCGTGCGCCTCACGGCTCCTGCGCCGGCGGAGGGCATTGCAGTGGCTCTCCAGAGCTCCGCCCCGGAGCAGCTCCTGGCGCCGGCCTCGATCCTCGTCCCGGGCGGCCAGACCGAGGCTGCGGTCCCGCTCTCCGGGCTTGTGGGCGGAATCGAGCCCGTAATCGTGACCGCCACCCTCGAAGACAAGTCGGTCGAGGCCCAGGTCGTCGTGATCGCTGCGGATCGGATTCCGCTTCCCACCGCCCTTTCCCCGGCCGAGGTGCAAGTGGCCGTGGATTCGATCCAGGAGCTCACCGTGTCGCTCGACATCCCGGCCCGCCCCGGCGGAACGCTGGTGCTGATCGACGCAGATACCGAGGGGGTGCTGGCCCTGCCCGAGTCGGTGCTCGTGGAGGAAGGGGCTTTCACGGCCCAGTTCGCCGTCACCGCTGTCGCTGCCGGCAAGGCCCTGGTGACCGCTGCGACGGAAGCGGGCGAAACCTCGGCGCTCGTCGAGGTCGTCGACCTTCCGCTGGTGGGCATGATCCTGACCGAGGTTCTCTACGACGTCCCCGGTACTGATGACGGCTACGAGTGGGTCGAGATCTACAACGGCACGATGAAGACCGTCGAGCTTGCGGGGTACTCGCTGGGCAGCGGCGGAACGTCGTACACGGCGTCGGTTCTCCAGCTCGAAGGGGCCTTGGCGCCGGGCCAGTGCTTCGTCGTCGGAGGGCCGCTCTCCGACGCTGCCAACTACAGCCCGGTGTTCGGACAGGCGGCCGACTTCGAGCCCGATATCCAGAACTCGGGCAGCACCGCGGACGGCGTGGCGCTGTTCGCGATCCCGGCAGCCGGGATCACCCCATCGACCGTTCCCATCGACGCGGTCATCTTCGGCGGGACGAACTCCAGCGGCCTCCTCGACGAAACCGGAGCCGCCGGGGCGGTCGACGCACCGGATGCAAGCTCGGGAAACTCCATTCACCGTACGGTCGACGGCTGGAGCGTGCAACCTGCACCCACGCCGGGGGACTGCTCGCACGCCTTCCTCTTGTAGCCAGGGGTTTCCGGTTTGGGTTGACACGGCCCCGCTGCCTCCATATCCTGCCGTTCAACGGGACCTGTGGCAGGGACTGGATCGACACTGGCGCTGCCGGGTCGCGGACGACAACTCGAGGGGGGGAGGAAAGCGAATGAAGAATCTGGCTACGGCGGCTCTGCTTGCAGCTCTTGGACTCGGTCTCGCGTCGTGCAGCGGCGGCGGTGGAACTGGTGATGACTCCGTGACCGGGGATGTGGCGGACGACGCTGGCGGTGACGCAGCGGTCGACCAGTCGGGCGTCTGCACCGCGGACGAGCAGTGCGCCGACGACGACCCATGCACCGACGACAAGTGCGAGGAAGGGGTCTGCAAGAACCCGCCTCGGATCTGCAACGACGGTCTCTACTGCAACGGGACCGAGAAGTGCGATCCCGACACCGGTGAATGCATCCAGGACGCCCCGATCATCCTCGATGACGGAGTCCTGTGCACCATCGACGAGTGCAACGAGGAGACCGACGAGATCCTGCACAAGCCCGACAACGCAGGCTGCCAGGACGACAATCCTTGCACCGACAACGTGTGCGACGCCGTTGGCGGCTGCATGCAGCAGAACAACAAGGCGGCCTGCGACGACGGCGACCCGTGCACCGAAAACGACAAGTGCGGCGACGGTAGCTGCTCGGGATTGCCCAAGGTCTGCGACGACGGTGAGTTCTGCAATGGGGTCGAGACGTGCGACGCCGGTACCGGGGACTGCCTCGACGGAACAGCGCCGGACATCGATGACGGGGTCGACTGCACCACCGACAAGTGCGACGAGACCAAGGACGAGGTTGTCCACGAGCCGGATGCCGCCGCATGCGACGATTCCAACCCCTGCACCGACGACGTGTGCGACCCGGTCGACGGTTGCTCGAACCCGAACAACGAGGCCGAGTGCGACGATTCCGACCCGTGCACGGTGGACGACGTCTGCTCCGAGGGAAGCTGCGCCGGAACGGCCAAGGTGTGCAGCGACGGCCTGTTCTGCAATGGGCTCGAGACGTGCGACGCCCAGACCGGCGACTGCCAGGCGGGCGATGCCCCAGGTCTCGACGACGGCGTCGACTGCACTGTCGACTCGTGCAGCGACGACACGGCCGAGGTCCTCCACACCCCGGACCCGGCAGCGTGTGACGACTCGAACCCGTGCACCGACGACGTATGCGACCCGATCGCCGGCTGTCTCCATCCCGCCAACGCGCTGCTGTGCGACGATTCCGACCCGTGCACCGTGGACGACGTCTGCGCCGAAGGGAAGTGCGCCGGCGTGCCCAAGGTCTGCAGCGACGGCCTCTACTGCAACGGCGAGGAGACCTGCAAGGCGGATACCGGCGAGTGCATCCCGGGGGAGACCCCCAGCGTAGATGACGGCGTGGAATGCACGATCGACTCGTGCGACGAAGACAAGAACGGGGCCGTCCACGAGCTCGATCACGAGTTCTGCAAGGACGAGAATCCCTGCACCGATACGACCTGCGATGCCGTCGCCGGCTGCCTCCTGGTCAACAACCAGGAGCTGTGCGACGACTCCGACCCCTGCACCGTGGATGACGTCTGCGCCGAAGGGAAGTGCGCCGGCGTGCCCAAGGTCTGCAGCGACGGCCTCTACTGCAACGGCATGGAAACATGCAAGCCCGACACGGGAGAGTGCCTCCCGGGCGAGGCCCCGATCATCGACGACGAGGTCAACTGCACGGTCGACTCGTGCGACGAGGAGAATGACAAGGTCGTCAACTCCCCCGACGACCTGCTGTGCACAGACCAGAACGCCTGCACTGACGACGTGTGCGACCCGATCGGCGGGTGCAACCTGACCCACAACACGTCAGCCTGCGACGACCTGGACAAGTGCACCTACGACGACGTGTGCGCCGACGGCCAGTGCAAGGGGACCGTGAAGATCTGCGACGACGGCAAGTTCTGCAACGGGCTCGAGACCTGCAGCGGGGCGACCGGCTTCTGCGTGGACGGTACGCCTCCGATCGTCGATGACAAGGTCGGCTGCACCGTGGATTCCTGCGACGAGGTGGGCGACGTCGTCAAGCACGTGCCCGACCACGCCTCCTGCAACAAGGGCAATCTCTGTGCGGACTACTCGTGCGACCCGGTCAAGGACTGCCAGGAGATCGCGAACACCAAGCCGTGCGACGACCAGGAGGCTTGCACGGAAGGAGACGCGTGCGACAGCTTCCAGTGCAAGCCCGGCAAGTGGGTCTGCGAGGATTGCTCCAACCAGGAGGATGACAACGGAGACGGGAAGATCGACTGCTGTGACCCGCTCTGCAGCAAGGGCGAAGGCTGCGGGTCGGAGAGCCAGTGCTCGAACTCGTTCGACGACGACTGCGACCTGGCCCCGGACTGTCTCGACGAGGACTGCCTCGGCGACGAGGCGTGCGGTCCTTACCCGCAGTACGGTGACATCCTGGTCACCGAGGTCATGCAGAACCCCGGCGCGGTGGATGACTCCAAGGGGGAGTGGTTCGAGGTGGTCAACGTCACCGACCAGACGTTCAACCTGGCATTCCTGGAAGTCAGCGACATCGGCGGGGAGCACTTCCAGGTTCCGGTGAACCTCTCCATCGGCCCCGGCGAGTACCTCCTGTTCGCCAACAACGGAGACGAGCAGACCAACGGGCAGGTCCAGGCCGACTTCATCTACGCAGGGTTCAGCCTGGCGAATCAGACCGACGAGATCGTCCTCGTCCTCAATGGCGAGACGCTCGACGAGCTCGTCTACGATGGCACCGATGCCTTCCCGGCGCCAAGCGGCGCGAGCATGCAGCTCGATCCGGACTACACGAGTGCGGACGACAACGACGACGGAAACAACTGGTGCACGTCTGTTGCCCCCTGGGCCCAGGACCAGAGCGGCGATTTCGGTACCCCCGGAATGGCCAACTACTACTGCATGGAATACGATTGCGGGGACAACAACGACAACGACATGGACGGAAAGACCGACTGCGACGACCCGGACTGCACTGGCGACCAGGCCTGCACGGACAGCGACAATGACGGCGTCTACGACCCGCAGGATCTCTGCCCGGGCGGAAACGACAAGGTCGACAACGACAACGACGCGCTCCCCGATGCCTGCGAGATCGGCTGGGTCGGCGGGATCTGGCCCAACAACGGTACCAGCGTGGACAACAAGCAGGACCTCACCGTGTACATCCAGATCTTTAAGGAAGGCGTTACGAACCTGGGCGGCCAGGGGGCCAAGGTCAAGGCATCCGTCAAGTACAAGATGATGGACGGCCAGGGCTACGTGAGCGCCGCCATGGACTACAACAAGGACATTGGCAACAACGACGAGTACAAGGCGGTCATCCCCGCGTCCTTCACCGTCGCGGGCGGGACGCTCTCGGTCGACTTCGAAGTCCGTTTTGATGTCGGCGTGGAGGGCGTGGACTACGTCTACAACAACGGTCCGATGAAGGATCAGGGCGGCATGCCCGCGCCGATGCAGTATCCCATCTCTGCTGTGCCCGAGCCGCCGGTACCCGGTGACATCGTGATCGACGAGATCATGTTCAACCCGTCCAAGGTGAACGACGACAAGGGGGAGTGGTTCGAGGTCTACAACAAGTCGGACAAGATGCTCGACTTCAAGGGGGTCAAGGTGGCGTCGAACAACGACACCGGGCACGCCATCGGCGTGTCGGTCCTGCTGGCGCCATACAAGTACCTCGTGCTTGGCAACAACGGCGTCGTGAGCACCAACGGTGGGGTCAAGGTCGACTACGCGTACCCGAGCAGCACCGGCTCCGGAGTGGTCCTGGCCAACGGCACAGACGCCGTGTGGCTCGAGCACTCGGGACAGACGCTGGACAAGGTGGCCTACGGAACGGGATTCCCCGCACCCAACGGTGCCAGCATGGTGCTTCACCAGGACTACTTCGACCCGGGCCAGAACGACGTGGGCAACGTGTGGTGCACGGCCAAGACCCCCTACGGACTTGGCGACCTCGGAACGCCGGGGGCGAAGAACGACACCTGCGGGCCATAGGTTCTCCGCCATTGCCTGGGCCGCAACCCTGGCATGCCTGCACGACACCTGCGGGCCATAGGTTCTCCCCCCCCGGATCCTCCGCCTGCCTGTCGCCCCGCCACGTCTCGACCAGCCTGCGGCCCTGCCGTTCGCCCCGATTGCCGATCCGATTGCGCTTGACTTGAGCCTGGCGCCTGACTAGATCCAACTGCGGGAGAGTGTGTCCCTACCCGTTTCACCAGGAGGTGGCGTGATGGTACGGAGAGTGGGTTGGCATGCGATGATGGCTTGTTCCGTTGGGCTTCTGGTGCTGGCGGGGTGCGGCGGCGGAGGCGAGAGCGCGGACCTCGGCGGAGGGGAGGAGATCGTTCCGGACGTTTCGGTGGCGGAGACTGCCGGCGACGTCGCCGACATCGGCGCCGAGGAGGGCGGGAACGAGGAGCTGCCTGCGGTCGACCCGTGCGAACCCAACCCCTGCGACGAGCCGCCCGCAGACGCGTGCGACGCGGCCGGACTCGTTGCGCTGCACTTTCTCGCTCAGGGGGTCTGCACCGCGGACGGCGAGGAGGCCGTCTGTGCGTACGAGCCCGAGGAGGAGTCCTGCATCGCGAAGAACATGGTCTGCAAGCTCGGTGCGTGCGTTTCCGCAACCGATCCCTGCATGCCCAACCCCTGCCTGAAGCCTGAGGCGGTGCACTGCAAGGATGACGCAGTGACCCTGGTGGGATACGAGGTCCCTGGTGCCTGTACCGCGGACGAGGAGGGCAATCCCTTGTGCGACTACAAGGAGAAGCTCAAGGATTGCTCCGAGGACGGGCTCGTCTGCGTCATCGACCACTGCGGCGAGCCCATCGACCCGTGCGACCCCAACCCATGCACCGAGCCCCCGCCCGACGAGTGCGATGCGGACGGAATCACGCTCCATCACTTTCCGGACACCGGCGTGTGCACCCCCCAGGGATATACCCCCGAGTGCAAGTACGAACCGACCGCTGTGGATTGCTCGGCCGACGAGGGGGGCACCTGCGAGGACGCCATGTGCAAGTCCCCCGGATTCGGCAACAATCCGGACCAGCCGGGCGACGTCGTCGTGACCGAAATCATGGCCAAGTCACAGCCGGGCACCGATGTCGGGGAGTGGTTCGAGCTCTACAACCCGACCGGGGAGATCTTCGACCTCGAGAGCTGCCTGATCAAGGACGACGGCTCCGACCTGCACGCCATCAAGGAGCACGTGATGGTGAAGCCCGGCCAGTATGTGCTGCTTGCCCGCTCCGGAGAGCCGGACAAGAACTTCGGCCTGGCGCCGGACTATGTCTACTCCGGGACGTCGTTGAGCAACTCCGGGGACGCGATCCTCATCGAGTGCAGCGACAAGGACGGCAACTCGGTCGTGATCGACCACGTGGCGTTCGGCAAGTCCGCCGTCGTCGAGGGCATCGCGTGGCAGCTCGACCCCGACCACCTCGACGCGGCCGACAATGATGTCGAGATCCTCTGGTGCGCTGCCACGGAACCGTACTACGCCGACGAGACCGTGACGAAGCTCGGCACTCCCGGGGCCGCAAACACCGACTGCCCGGAAGTCAATCCCTGTGACCCGAACCCCTGCACCCAGCCGCCGTCGGTCGATGTCTGCAAGGACGACGGCGTGACCGCTCTCCACTACGCGAACCCTGGCGTCTGTACCGTGGTCGATTACGTCGCCCAGTGCGACTACGGCCCGACCGAGGAACAGTGCGATGCCGCGGACAAGATCTGCAAGGACGGCGCCTGCGTGGAGCCCCCCAACCCGTGCAACCCCAACCCGTGCACCGAGCCCCCGGCTCCGGCGTGCGTCGACGGAGTCATCCTCAACACCTACCCGGCCGAGGGCGCCTGCTCGGTGGACCAGGGACAGGCGAAGTGCAAGTACTCTGAGATCCCGGTCGACTGCAGCAAGGAAGAGAAGGAGTGCGTCGTCGACCTCTGCAAGCTCCCGGGTGAAGGGGTTACCCCGGACACGGTCGGGCAATTCCTGGTCACGGAATTCCTGGCCAAGGCAATCGCAGGGAGCGGTGACAAGGGCGAGTGGGTCGAGCTGTACAATGCGACGCAGCTCCCGTATGACCTGAACGGCTGTATCCTCAAGGACAACGGGACTGACAAGTTCACCGTCCCGGGCGTCTTCGTCGTCAAGCCGGGGCAGTATGTCGTGCTGGGCAAGAGCGATGTGCCCGAGGAGAACTACGGCGCTCCGGTCAAGCTCGTGACCAAGTCCTTCACGCTCGGGAACTCCGGCGACGACATCATCCTCGACTGCAAGAACGTCACCATCGACCAGGTGACCTACACGACGTCGCTCGTCGTGGAAGGGGTGGCGGCGCAGCTCCGGCCGGACATGCTGGACCATCTCAAGAACGATGACGTCAAGAGCTGGTGCCCTGCCACGACTCCCTTCGGAACGGCGGGGAAGCTCGGATCCCCGGGAGCGGTCAACCCCCCCTGCAAGAGCGCGTGCGATCCGAACCCGTGCAACCAGCCGCCGGCTGCCAAGTGTGCGGCCGACGGCAAGAACCTCCTGACCTATCCCGCACTCGGAGCGTGCATCGACAACCAGGGAACTCCGGAGTGCACCTACGCCGAGTCCGCGACCGACTGCACTCTCTCACAGAAGGTGTGCAAGGACGCAGCGTGCGTGGCGCCTCCCCCCGATCCGTGCCAGCCGAATCCGTGCAACAATCCCCCGGCGACCAAGTGCCAGGACACCAAGGTCCTCCTCAGCTACGCATCCCCGGGGAACTGCGCCAACGACAATGGGGCGGCCAAGTGCACCTACACCGAGGCACCCACCGACTGCAGCCTCGACGGGAAGGAATGCAAGGACGGCGCCTGTGCGGCCATCCCCCCGCCCAAGCCCGACACCGCGGGCCAGGTCATCTTCACCGAGCTCATGCCGAAGTCCACCGGCGGGACGGACAACGGTGAGTGGGTCGAGGTCTACAACACCACGGACAAGACCTTCGACATCGGAGGCTGCAGTCTCAAGGACAAGGATACCGACAACCACGTCATCGCAGGGAGCCTCGTGATCGGCCCCGGCGCGACCCTCGTGCTCGCCCGCAGCAAGGATGCCGTGGCCAACCACGGCCTCACCTTCGACTACGTGTACGGGACGGGCTACTCGCTGTCCAACACCGACGATGAGCTCATCCTGGTGTGCAACGCCATCGAGATCGACCGCGTCGACTACCTCTCCTACTGGGTGACCGAAGGCGTCGCCGCCCAGCTCGACCCGAAGGCGTACGATGGCGCCAAGAATGACTCGTTCGAGAGCTGGTGCTTTGCTGCGGAGACATACGGCACTGCCGGCAAGAAGGGCTCGCCGCAGGCCAAGAACCCCGCATGCAAGAAGGTCGGCTGGTGCCGCTACCAGTTCCCCACCGATCTGAAGGCCGCTCCCGCCAGCAAGGCAACCCTCTATGGCCGCGTCTTTGCGGACGGAATCACGAACAAGACCCAGGGACCGGACGCGGATGCGACGCTCATGGCCGCTGCGGGCTATGGCCCCGACGGCACCAAGCCCCTTGCGAATTCCCAGTGGAAGTGGACTGCGGCGGCAGTCAACCCCGCCTGGGACGACGTCACCTGGAATGAGCCCGGCAACGACGAGTACATGGTGGAGATCACGGCGCCCACCGGAGTGGGAAGCTACGACCTCGCCTATCGGTTCTCCCTCGACGGCGGGCAGACCTGGACATACTGCGACATGGCAGCGGGCCTCGGCGCGGACGGTTCCGAGAACGGCTACCAGCCGGAAAACGCCGGCGTCATGACGGTCCAGTAGCCTCGCATCTCCGCATCCCAAGCCGTTCTCAGGCCAAGTTACAAACCGCTTACGAACATCCTGCCCCTCTGCCCGTACAATGGGGGGCGTCCGGTCAAACCCCCGGACAGGGAGGGAAACATGAACCCCATGGTATCTCCTTGGAGGCTCGCCGATGCCGGGAAGGACCTGGCGGGGCTCGAATGTAACCGCCGTAGTCCGGCCATGGTGCAGGCGTTGGCGTGCCTGCTTCTGGCTGCATCCCTGGTCGGACCGGCATCGGCACAGACGTCCTATCATTCTTCGGCCTTGCCCCACGCGCACGCGGCCAACGTCATCGTCCCCCAGGCGCGAGCATGGCCGATCGGAAGGCCCGCTGCCATCCGTGTCACCGATGTCGAGGCCGAGGTCCACGTAGAGGGCCAGGCCGCAACCACAGCGCTCACGCTTCGGCTCCACAATCCCGCCGGAACACGGCAGGAGGCCGAGCTGCTCGTGCCAGTGCCCGACGGAGCGGTGGTCCGCTCGTTCACCTTCGGCGGTGCGGGCAAGGAACCGGTTGCCCAGCTCCTCCCTGCCGACGAGGCCCGGCGGATCTACGAGGAGATCGTGCGCACCATGCGCGACCCGGCCCTGCTCGAATTCGCAGGGTTCCAGCTCATCCGCACGAGCGTGTTTCCCGTGGAGGCCAACGGAACCCAGTGGGTGCGTCTGACCTACGAGAACCTGCTCGAGGCCGACGGCGAGCGTGTCGACTATGTCCTGCCGAGAAGCGAATCCCTGGACTACGAGGTACCGTGGAAGATCACCATCCGGCTGGAATCGGACCGCCCGGTGAGCACGGTCTACTCTCCCACCCACGAAGTGGCAACGAAGTGGCAGTCGGACCGCCGTCTCACCGTCACCCTCTCCGCTGCCGCCGCGGCCGTGAGCGGGCCATTCCGGCTCTCCTGGCTCCACGAGAAGGGGGGGGTCACTGCGTCCTTCATGGCGTACCCGTCGCCGGAGGACAAGGGGGGCTACTTCCTGCTGCTGGCCGGCGTTCCCCCGGTTCCGCCGGAGAGCAGGACCGCCATCAGGCGGGAGGTGACCCTGGTTCTCGATCGGTCAGGCAGCATGTCCGGGGAGAAGCTCGAGCAGGTCCGAAACGCCGCACGCCAGGTGATCGGCGGCCTCGAAGAGGGGGAGGCATTCAACCTCATCCTTTACAACGAGGCCATCGAGCTCTACTCCCCCACGCCCGTGATCAAGTCGCGGACCACCGAGAAGGAAGTCATGGCGTTCATCGACGCGATCACCTCGAGCGGCGGGACGAACATCCACGATGCGCTGGTCGAGGCGCTGCGGATGAAGCCGGTGAAGGGCTACCTGCCCATCGTGCTGTTCATGACCGACGGGTTGCCCACGATCGGCCGCACCTCCGAGCGGGAGATCCGGGACATCGTGCTTCATTCCAACCCGTCGGGGCGCCGCATCTTCACGTTCGGAGTCGGAGTGGACGTCAACACTCCGCTCCTCGAGGCCATCGCGCGCAACTCGCGAGGCAGCGCGGCGTTCGTCCTTCCCGCAGAAGACGTCGAGGTCAAGGTGGCCGGCGTATTCAGGAAACTCGCCGGGCCGGTGCTTGCAGACCCCGTGCTCACTCTCCTGGACGAATCGGGAAAGAGCGCCCGGGGCCGATGCGCCGACCTGGTTCCGACCCCCTTGCCCGACCTGTTCGAGGGAGACCAGCTCGTCCTCCTCGGTCGCTACGTCGGCGAGGAGCCCGTCCTGTTCGAGGTGGGGGGGAACTACCTCGGTACCAGCCGAGCGTTCCGATTCCGCTTCGACCCCGCCGGGGCCTCCACCCGCATGGGATTCGTTCCCAGGCTTTGGGCGGCACGGAAGATCGCACTCCTGGTCGACGCGATCCGCTCCCAGGGTGCGGACATGGCATTGGCCCCCGACCGCCAGCGCATCGCTGCCGACCCACGCTTCAAGGAGCTCGTCGACGAGATCGTGCGTCTCTCGACCCGATTCGGGATCCTCACCGAGTACACGGCGTTCCTCGCCAGGGAGGGCACCGACCTCGGCCGCAGAGGAGAGGTTGTCGAGGAGGCACGCCGCAACCTCATAGAGCGTGCCGTGCAGGTCCGCTCCGGCCTCGGCTCGGTCAACCAGTCCGTGAACAGCCAGGACCTGATCGTCCAGAAGAGCCTCAATCCACGAAACGAATACTGGGATGCCAACATGAACCGGGTCTCCGTTACCGGCGTCCAGCAGGTCAACGACAGGGCCTTCTACCGGCGGGGAAACCAGTGGGTCGACAGCCGGCTCGTCGAGTCCGGAGGAAAGGCCGACCGGACCGTCGAATTCGGCAGCAAGGAGTTCATGGAGCTCGCACAGGAGCTCGCTCGGGAGGGGCAGCAGGCCACCATGACCCTGACCGGCGAGATCCTCGTCGAGCACAGGGGTAAGAGGGTGCTCATCCGCAATGCCGCGGAGTGAACGAGGATGAAGATGTCCGGAACCGCCAACCACGGAGGTGCAGTCATGAGAAGATCGATGCTTGCAGCCGCTCTGTTCGCAACAGTCGCAGTCAGCCTCGCCCACGGGGCCTGGGCCCAGGAGAAGCCCGTGATCCAGCTCGCCATCCTGCTGGACACGAGCAACAGCATGGACGGCCTGATCAACCAGGCCAAGTCGCAGATCTGGAAGATCGTCAACGAGTTCGCCACCGCAAAGCGTGGAGGGCCCCAACCCGAGCTGGAGGTCGCTCTGTACGAGTACGGAAACGACGGGCTGTCTGCGGAGAAGGGGCACATCCGGCAGGTGCTTCCGCTGACCCGCGACCTGGACAAGGTCTCCGAGGAGCTGTTCGCCCTCCAGACCAACGGCGGCTCGGAGTACTGCGGCCAGGTGATCGACGTGGCCACACGGGAGCTGGCCTGGAGCAAGAACACCAAGGACCTCAAGGTCATCGTCATTGCAGGCAACGAGCCGTTCGACCAGGGCAGCGTGGACTTCCGCAAGTCGTGCAAGGCCGCCATCACCGCCGGTGTGATCATCAACACGATCCACTGCGGCAGCGACGAGGAGGGACGCAAGGGCTTCTGGAAGGACGGAGCGCTGCTCGCGGACGGCCAGTACATGTTCATCGACTCGAATCAGGCCGTTGCCCACATCGACGCGCCGCAGGACAAGGAGATCGCCCGGCTCGGCGGGGAGCTCAACGGGACCTACATCCCCTACGGGAACGTCGGGAACGAGGCCAGCGCCCGGCAGGCCGTCCAGGATTCCAACGCCATGTCCGTGGCCCAGGGAAGCTCGGTGAACCGGGCCCTCTTCAAGGCCTCGGCCAACTACCGCAATGAAGCCTGGGACCTGGTCGACGCGGTCCGAGCCAACACGGTCAAGCTGGAAGAGGTCAAGGAAGCGGAGCTGCCCGAGGAGATGAGGAAGCTCGACCTGGCGGGCAGGAAGGCCTACCTCGACAAGCAGGAGAAGCGCCGCTCCGAGATCCAGGAGGAGATCCGCAAGCTCGACGACGAGCGGAAGAAATTCGTTGCCGCAAAGATGAAGGAGCAGCAGAATCCGGATGCGGATACCTTCGACTCCGCCATGATCAGGGCGCTCAGGAAGCAGGCGGAATCGAAGGAATTCAAGTTCGAGTAGGAACACGTCATGGGCCGGCGGCGAATCCTGGTGGTGGAAGACGACAAGGCGATCAGAAGAGGGCTCGTGGATGCGCTGGCCTTCGCCGGGTTCGAGACCTGCGAGGCCGGCGACGGCCGGGACGGGCTTGGGCAGGCATTGAGCGCCGGGATCGACCTGTTGCTGCTCGACCTGGTTCTCCCGGGGATGCATGGGCTCGAGGTGCTCACCCGACTGCGGGCGGCCCGCTCCACGGTCCCGGTGATCGTGCTCACCGCCCGCGGGGAGGAGAGCGACCGCATCGACGGCCTGGAGAGGGGAGCCGACGACTACGTGGTCAAGCCGTTCAGCGTCAAGGAGCTGCTGGCCCGGGTCGAAGCCGGGCGCCGGCGCTCGGCCGAGCGCCCGGTCGAGGTCGCGCAGGTTGCCGTTCCAGGTGGAATGGTGGACTTCCACCGTCGCGAGGTGCGCTTCGACGACGGCTCCCGGACCGATCTCTCCGAGCGTGAAGCGCAGCTTCTCCACTACCTGGCCACCAACCCGGGCAGGGCCGTCTCCCGGGAGGAGCTGATGTCCCGGCTCTGGGGGCTCGAGCTGCGTCACCTCGACACGCGCACGGTGGACATGCACATCGTCCGCCTGCGCACCAAGCTGCGCGACGACCCCGAGTCTCCAGCGGTGCTGTTCACCGTCCGAGGCAAGGGATACAAGTTCATGTGAGGCGGAACGGATGAGGCGCCCCTGGCAGGTCTGGCTCGCATTCGCGCTTTCCGCCGCCGTCATGTTGGCCGCGCTCGTCTGGGTATCGGCCGTCGTGCTCCGGCTGGACCGGGAAGGGGTCGAGGCCAGGCGCGGGGCCGCGTTCGAGGAGACCGTCCGGCTGGCCCTGTGGCGGATGGAGGCAGTGGCCTCGCCCGTCGTGGCTCGAGAGGGGGCCCTTCCCTACTTCGCATGGCAGTCATTTTACCCCGCGGGGCGGGCCTACACCCGCATGTTTGCCCGGCTCGAGAGCGGAGACGTGCTCGTCCCCAGCCCGCTCCTGGCCCGTCCGGGCGAATACGTGGCGCTGCACTTCCAGCTCGGTCCCGACGGTCGCCTCTCCTCTCCCCAGGTCCCCGAGGGAAACATGCGGGACATTGCGGAATCCGGCTACCTGGAGCACCGCCGGGTGGAGGAATCGGCAGGTCTCCTGGCCGGGCTGGATGCTGCGGCCCTGGAAGGGTATCGCCCGCAGCTCCCCATGGAAGTGCGCGGCCAGCGGAGACCCGTGCCCGGCGCTACCGGTGTCGCAGCGGTCCAGTCTGTCCCGCAGGTTCCGGTGGCGAATGCACCCGATCTCGCAGCGCAGCTCCAGCAACAGATCAACACCAACGAGTCGATCGCCCGGCTCCGCGCAGCGCAGCAGGCAGCAGGGACATCCTTCCCTCATGCCTCCGCCGCAGACGAGGAGGTGATCGAGCAGGGGGCCATGCGGGCGGTCTGGCTCGGCAACGACCTGGTGCTGCTCCGTCGCATCCTCGTTTCCGATGCCGAGTACCTGCAGGGGTGCGTGCTGGTCTGGCCCGACCTCAGCGGGGCACTGCTCGAGTCGGTGCGCGACATCCTTCCCCAGGCACGGCTGGTGCCGGTTGGCCCGGAACCGGAAGGCATCGCTTCTTCTCAACCCATCGAAGGCAGTTCCTCCGGGGCCGATGCGGCCCGGGCCGTCCATGCTGACGCTTCGTCCCACGGGGACCCCCGGCGGCTCGCCGCACTTCCGGTTCGTCTCGACCCCGGCCCCATGCCGGACGCTGGCTTCGAAGAGGACTCCGTCGCACCGCTCACCCTCGCCATCGCCTGGGGGGCCGTGCTCGTCACCCTGCTGGCAGCCGGCTTGCTCCTCGCCTCCGCCGTATCGCTGGGGGAGCGCCGTGACGCGTTCGTGTCCGTTTTCACGCACGAGCTTCGCACCCCGCTCACGACCTTCCGCATGTACACCGAGATGCTGGACGAAGGGATGGTCGTCGAGGAAGAGAAGCGTCGCACCTACCTCGGGCTGCTCCGATCCGAGGCCGAGCGTCTCGGACACCTGGTCGAGAACGTTCTCGCCTACTCTCGCCTGGAACGGCACAGAGCCCGCGGGCGGATCGAAACACTTCTTCTTTCTGAGCTGGTCGGGGAGCTGTCCCGCCGTCTCGCCCGGCGTGCATCCGAGGTCGGGCTGGAACTGCAGGTGGATTCGGGCAGCGGTCCGGAGGCCCCATCCGGCAAAGCGCTGCCGGCCGTCCGCGTCCACGCCGACCGCGACGCGGTGGAACGCATCCTCTTCAACCTCGTCGACAACGCGTGCAAGTACGCATCGAGCGGTGCCGATCGAAGGCTGCACCTGGTGGTGGAGGGGGCTTCCGTCGCAGTGCGTGATCACGGTCCGGGCATCGCCAGGGACACTGTCGGGAAGCTGTTCCGGCCCTTCTCCCGAGGGGCGCTGGATGCCGCCGGGGGGCCGCCCGGAGTCGGGCTCGGGTTGGCGCTGAGCCGCAGGCTGGCCCGCGGAATGGGAGGAGATCTCTCGGTTGGCCGCATCGGGCCGGATGGAGCGGAGTTCGTGCTCACGCTCCCGGTGGCTGGCAACTGATGCCGGCTGCCGGGGCTGTCTTCTCTTCCTCTGATGCCCCCGGGGCGAGGGCGTGACAGTGTGACACCGGCCGCCTGTCCCTCCCCCTGTCACACCCCGGTTCCCCCGGAATCCAGGAGCGGGGGGCTTCTGGCCGCGATGCCGTCCGGTACGGCTTTCCATGCGGCTTCGAGCGCCTCCGGCTGCGTCAAACCGGGACCGCCGCCAACCACGACGACGGCCAGGGCTACGCTGGCACGGTCGTTGCTTCCCTGCGTCGTGCCTGCGCCCCCTTCGGGCGATGTCACACGTCGTGACAGGCAAGGGAGGAATCCATGGCTGCCGAAGAAGCCGGACCATTTGTGGGAGCGGGAGTCCCGGTGATGCCCGGGGAAGACAGGCTCGGCCCCGGCGGCAGCAATGGGAAGGTGGGAACGGGGGTACGCCATCCGCCGGCCGACAGCGGCCCGGCGCACCGGGACCCGGATGATGGCCTGGCTGCCCTCGCCGGGCAGATCGTGAGGCCGCTGACCCACGAGCTCAACAACCACTTGACTTCCATTCTGGGCATGGCTCATCTCCTGAGGATGCAGCCTCACAACGACGAGGAGACCCTGCGGAAGTCGTTGGACGTCATCGTGGACTCGGCCGAGGCCAGCGCGGACCTGCTGCGCCGTGTGTCTGGTGTCGTGCGACGGCAGGCCGGTGGGGCGGGGCCCCTGCACATGGTGGACCTGCTCCTCCACTCGAAGCCGCTGATGGACGCCCTGATGAGGAAGCGGGCGACCGTTCAGCTCCACCTGTCCGTCGGCCTGCCCGTCGCCTGCGTCGAGCGGCTCGAGGTCGAGATGCTGCTGCTCACCGCTGCCCTCGCAATCGAGCGGCACGGGTGCGACAGCGGGCAACTGATCGTCCAGGCGACTGCGCTTCCCTCGATGGGGCCCCTCGGCGAGCGGGTGGGGCTCGTGACCCTTCTGCGGCTCGAATGGACCGTCCCCGCTGCACACCGTGTGGCCGTCCTCGACTGCCTGGAGAAGGCCATCGGCACGTTCCGGACGCTCCGGCCCCTGATCATGACGTCGACCAACGGCCGTCCCCTGGTCATCGAAGTGCGCCTTCCGCCGGTCTGAATTCGTGATCAATCGTTCGTCTCCCGTGGTCCTTGACTAAGGTTGCGAGCGTGTGGTGTACTCGCCCAATCGGAGCGCTGTAGGAGGCATCCATGCAGGGACCGCCGCCGGGAGTCGAGGCAACCACCAGGAGCCAGGCCCGTGACACGACTGACTGCCCGCACTGCGGGCGCTACGTCGGCCCTCTCGAACTGTGCCCGTACTGCCGCGAGGTGCACAGGAAGAGGCTCGTGATCACGCTGTTCAAGTACGTATCCCCTTTGCTGGCCATCGCGGGCATGTTCTTCCTGCACCACCTGGGGAAGACGTCGGGCAATCCGCTGGTCAAGGTGGGGGATCTCGGGCCGACCAGCAACTTCGCATACATCGTGATCGAGGGGACGGTGTGCGAGGAACCCCGGTTCTACCGGGCAACAGGTACCCAGGATCCCACAGCCGGATCGCTGGAATTCTGCCTGGACGACGGTACCGGCCAGACC
Source organism: Deltaproteobacteria bacterium (assembly GCA_016875215.1). Lineage (GTDB taxonomy): Bacteria > Myxococcota_A > UBA9042 > CAIXZC01 > CAIXZC01 > CAITUV01. The sequence goes on along the minus strand of VGRX01000023.1, from coordinate 7,910 downwards.
CGCGTGAAGACCTACGAGGATGCCACGCGACGAGTCATCGCCGAGCGGAAGCTCCCGGCCGTGGGGGACCATGTCCGCGTGACCGGGAACTTCCAGACGAGGCTCAACAAGCATTCGCTCATCGTCGGGAGCCCGCACGAGATCGAGTTCCTGGGGCTCGAAGAGGCGGTCGTGCTGTCCGCTGGCGAGGTGGCGACCGCCCCCAAGGACCGGTTCGAGCAGCTCACCCCCGCGGTCGTGACCGGCTACGTGAGGTTCAACTACAACGACCGGGACAAGGGCTACAGCGCGGTGCTCCACCTTTCGCAGGAGCGGGAGAAGAAGAAGAAGGAGCGCTACCTGCGCATCGAGATTCCATACAGCCGCCTCGAGCTGGAGGGCGTGATGTCCGTCGGTGCCCGGAGCTGGGCCGGAATCCCCGGACCGGGGACCCGGGTGCGCGTCAGCGGCAACCTGAAGTGGTCTGGCAGGGGCAAGTATCCGGGCTGGCGCCTCCATCCAGGCTGGGCAGCGGACATCGAGGTCCTTGAGCGACCTGCCGAAGATGTGGGAGGTGACCATGGCAGCCGATAACGTCCACCAGGGCAACGCGACGCCGTCCGCGGATGCGCTTCCCGACATCTCCTGTCCGAGCTGCGGTCGGGACATTGCAGCGGCCCCGGTCTGTCCCTATTGCTGTGCGGCCACCGCATCGGCGCGGCGGGTGACCGAGCGGTGCCTCATCGGATGGGCCGCACTCGTCGCGCTGCTCGGCATCGGGCTTCTCGTGTGGTCGGCCTTCGTGGAGACTCCGGTGACTCCCATAGCGAGGCTCGAACACAAGGGGGCATTCCTCCACTTCCGCGTGCAGGGGAAGGTCACCAGGACCCACTACTTCAAGGCCCGGTACCGGGACGCCGACGTGTTCTCCTTCTTCGTGTCGGACGATTCCAGCGACGAGACCACCGGACAGACCGGGACGATCAAGGTCAAGGTGGAGGGGCCGGTCTACCAGCGGCTCCAGGAAGAGAAGCGCGTCCCCAGGGAAGGTGATTCCGTCGACGTCGAGGGGACCCTGTATGCGGGCGAGGGCTTCCGGATCCTGTCGCTCAACACACCTGACATGCTCAGGAATACGGACAAGGGAGGCAAGTGATGGAACCCATGCTGATTCTCTCTTGCCTCGTGTTCGCGCTGGCCGGCGGCCTGATTGCGGCAGCAGCCTCCCTCATTCCCGGCCTGCACATCTACAACGTCATCGCGATCACCATGTCGATCCTGTTCGCGGTAGAGCACCTCTTCGCAGGGCTCGACCCGATGCTCATGACGTCGTTCCTCATCGGCCTTGTCGTGGGCTTCTCGCTGCTCTTCACGATAGCGTCCCAGTACTTCCAGCCGTGCGACGACTCCTACCGCTACATCATGCTGCCGCACGAGAAGTATCTGTTCGAGGGACGTGCGCACGAAGCTGTGGTGCTGGGGTCGGTCGGAGCGCTGGTCGCGGTCCTGGCAATCGGCATCATCTTCCCGTTCTTCGGGCACTACGCCGCTTTCTTCCGGGATCTCCTGCGCCCGCACCTGTACTGGATCATCGGGGCCGTCATCGTGTTTCTGCTGATGACCGAGTGGCCCAAGGATCCGGGGACGGGACCGACGCCGGCCAAGCGGATGCTTGACGGCTGGGGTTCGATCCTGATGGGCTATTTCTGTTTCGGGATTGCCGGGCTGCTGGGGATGTTCATCTTCCACCGCACCGTCATCCCGGTGGATTCCACCTTCCAGTCGCTGATGCCCGTGTTCGTGGGGCTGTTCGCGATTCCGAGCCAGCTCCTGACGCTGCTGGCCACTGTCCCGATACCTTCACAGAACGTCTGCCGAACCATCGAGCTGACCGGCGAGGACGTGATCCGCGGAGGGGCTTCGGGGCTCGTCGCCGGGCTGTTTTCCGGATTCACTCCGGCCGTGACTCCCGGGCCCGCGCTCCTGCTGTCGGGCCATGCCACCGTGACGGGGGGAGACCGGCAGTTCATCATTGGCGGGGGGGCCGGCCGGGTGATGTACTATGTCGGCACCCTGCTCTTCTTCTTCATGCCCGGCGTGTTCCTCCGCCGTGGCGGTGCGGCCATCAACATCAGCCTCTTCTTCACGCCGGAGACGTGGGCTCAGTTCCTGACAATCGCAGGGCTCCTCGTGCTGGTCGGGTCCATTTCGTTCGTCGGCTCCCTGGGATACTCCCGCCTGGCCCGTCTCATCGTGGCGAAGGTCCCGTACAAGTGGCTCTCGGCAGGCGGCATGGTCGTCATGATCGCCCTGGTCGGCTACGTAACCGGATGGCAGGGGCTTGCGATCATGGGCGTGGCGACGCTCATCGGGATCATCCCCAATCTGTGGCACACGCGCAGGATCAACCTCCTTGCCGTGCTGCTGGTTCCGATGTTCCTGAACATGTGGGGCGTGGGCGCGGACGTGGCCCGCTGGCTCGGTTTCCTCTAGGAGGCGACGATGAAGGGCATAGGACACTTCCTCACCGGAATCGCTGTGGCGAGCTGCTTCCCGGAAGCCATGCGCATGACCCTGCAGGACAACTCCCTGATCCTGCTCATGGGAGGGGCCTTCGGGCTGCTGCCCGATACCCTGGATTTCCGGATCGGCCGCTATCTCTGGCCACGGCAGCACGTCGTGACACCCGATCTGAAACGGCTGGATGCCCGTCCCATCGCGGAGACCGTGGCCCGGGCCATCGACGAGGCCGCTGAGACGGGCAAACCGTCCCTCGTCAAGCTCAATACCCTCAAGGTATCGGCCAACTACCACCGGACCTACTCGATCTTCGTGGACGAGGAACGCAAGGTCGTACGCGCCCGCATCGGTCCCTTGCGCACCATGGGGCAGGTCATGGGGGGAGGAGGGCATCTGCCTCGGTCTCTGCCGATTCCCGAGGAGCGGGGGGATCTCGAATGGGAGGCGCCGTACAAGGCCGACATGGTCAACCTCTACCACGCGGAGACCTCTGTCGGCATCTTCTCCGGGCCCGACTTCGCTTTCGTACCCGACGGGAACAGGATCCGGATGGATTTCATCCCATGGCACCGCACCTGGGCGCACAGTCCCCTCCTCGGGATCCTCTGCGGTATCCTGGCTCTGCTGGTGTATGGGCTCATCGGCTGGGCCAAGTCCGGCGACCCGTCGGACTTCTTCACGACCACTTCGCTCACGGCATTCGGGATAGCAACCCTTGCGTTCTGGGGCCACACGTTCGTGGACCAGTTCGGAGTGCTCGGCTCGGTCCTGTTCTGGCCCTTCTCCGATCGCCGCTCCGGCGGCTTCGGATGGACGCACGCAGCCAGCGTGCTGGGGAACATCACGCTCAATTTCGTGTGCGTGGCGATCGTGTTCTGGAACCTCATCGTGTACACGACCGAGGCCAACGTGATCCTGCCCTGGGCACGAGGGATGTCCGGGGGGTACTCGGACCCGCTCTTCTACCTCGTCTCACTGGCCAACTATGCGGTCTACTACGTGGCCGTGCCACTGCTCATCCTCCACGTGGGGGCCCGCCTCTACCGTCGCTTCATCCCCCACCGCGGCCAAGCGGAGATCCGGGACGAAGAGTACAGAGCGGACGGCAGGAAGTCCGACGAGGTGCTCGCTGAATCCGATGCCGAGCAGGGCGGAGAGGCCACCGACGGCGGCACGTTGTGACGCGGTCCCGGCACAGCAGCCAGGAATGTCGGACAACGATATCGAGTCCGCGAACACCAGGCCGAGCGTCTTCATCTGCTGCGAGGGTCGTCTGTCCGGGGCAGCCTACCACATCGAGTGAGTTCTGATTCGTCTGAGCAGCAAAGCAAGCAGGAAGACGACGAGAACGGGAGTCGCAACGCCGGGTGTGGCCGAGGCGGAGCAGCCGCCGCCGCCGCCGCCACCGCCGCCATCTTCGTCGGGCACGCACTGTCCGAACACCTTCTTCTGGCCGGGAGGGCACTGGTTGCCGTTGTTGTTGCCGCGGGTATCGACCGAGGGCGTGTACTCCGTGACGTCCTGCGACACTTCTTCCCCGCCCCCGATGGCATCCACGGTTTCGACCACTGGGGCTCCCTGGTCCTCACCCGGCTCGCCGCAGACGCCGGTCGCAGAGCACACCTGCCCGCCGCCGCACGAGCCGCAGGTGCCGCCGCAGCCGTTGTCTCCGCACTCCCGGTTCAGGCAGTTGGGCTTGCACTCCACCTTCTCGACGCACACTCCCGCCTCGCACTGGAAGTTCGCAGGGCAGGAACCGCACATGCCGCCACAGCCGTTGTCCCCGCACTCCTTCCCCGAGCAGTTCGGGGTGCACGTGATGCACTGTCCGTCCTGGCACTGGGCCTGGAAACCGCAGGTCCCGCACGAGCCTCCACAGCCGTCATCGCCGCACTGCTTTCCGGAGCAATCCGGATTGCAGCTCAAGCACTGGAAGTCGATGCAAGCGTTCCCGTCACTGCATTCGCCGCACGAGCCTCCACAGCCGTCATCGCCGCACTGCTTCCCAGAGCAATCCGGGTCGCACGGCCCGCAGGTGAAGTCCTCCTTGCAGGTCAACCCGGCGGGGCAGGAGCCGCAGCTTCCGGCGCAGCCGTCGTCCCCGCAGTCCTTCCCGTCGCAGCTCGGGACGCAGCCGCCGTCGTTCAGGCAGGCCTCGTAGGGGCCCTTGCATTTCCCGATGCTGTGCTGCAGCAGGCAGACAGGGTCGGGCGGCGACCCGGCGCACACCGGCGCCAGGCACATCAGCAGCTCGCCGAACAGGTCCTCTGCTTTGGGATGCAGCCCCTGTCCGCAATTGTACATGCACTGGGCATCGTTCTGCTCGCACGTCAACAGGCAGACCAGAGCCTCTCCGCAGTTGAGGTCACCGGCCGCGGCATCGGCCGGTACCGTGCCCAGAAGGAAGATGAGGGATGCGGCAGCCGCAACCCATGTCGTGTGTCTCGAGGCCAGTCTCAACGCCAAAACCTCCCCAACCCTACACAAGCTTCGCTAGATAGTACGCGCCCGCCCAGGCGAAGTCAATCATGACTCAAGACTGAACGCGCCCGGTCGCGGGCGAGGGGGGATCATCGAGGGGCAGAACGAGAACGATGATCACATGTCGCACCGTCACGTGTTCAAGTGTCCGACGAGCGGCAGCGCCCGGCAGTCGGACGACCGTCGGACAGGGGCCGCCACGCACACGAAACGGAGGTGGCTCACATGCGACCCGAGACGATGAAGAGGCTGGTGCGGGGATTCCTGGCTGCAGCTCTCCTGTTGCTGGCCGGATGCCCGGAGAATGTGGGGGAGAAGGAGGATGTGGCCAAGAAGTTCCCGGTCATCGAGGTCTCCCCTGCGGAGCTGTGCGACGACCCCCTCGCGGTGACTGCCTGCCGCTACGACTTCGACCAGGGGCTCGCCCTGGTCGGAGAGACCATCCCGGTCAACATCCACATCCGCAACACGGGAGAGCGGGATCTCCTGGTCAAGGGGGTCACGCTCGAGAACTACAAGGCAGGCGACGGTGCCGTGGAGGACACCCCGTCTCTCGTACTCGAGCTGCCCCCCGACTTCCAGGAGGCCCTTGACTCAGCCAGTCCGTACTTCGTCGAGCCGGCCGGCCTGGGAAGCGGCGACGGCGGTGACGTGCTGACCGTCCGGGTCGTTCTCCGCCGCCCGGCGGACGAAGCGCCCCGCACCGCCGACCTCGTTGTCAGGAGCGATGCCTCCAACAACCCCGTGGTGAAGATTGCCCTGGGGACGCTGCTCGGCTTCCCGAGAATCCAGGTCGCGCCGGAGTGGGTCGATTTCGCTGAGGTCGGGATGGGAGAGATCCGGGAGCAGAAGGTGAGCATCCTCAACACCGGAGCAGCGGACCTGGCCATCTCGGGATTCACCCTGACGGGCAGCTCCTTCTACACCGTCATCCTCCAAGGCACCGAGTACCCATGCAGCCCCGCGACCGCTCAGGGGGTGGGGCTGGACGACCCGATCGTCGTCCCCCCGGGCAACGCCACCTTCTTCAAGGTCCGATTCAAGCCGGAAAACGACAAGCCGGCCACGGCCATGCTCATCCTCTACTCGAACGACCCGGCAAAGGGGGAGGGGGCCGAGGTGAAGATCTCGGGCAACGAGTCGGTCCCCTGCATTGCGGTCAACCCTTCCAAGCTCAACTTCGGGGGGACGCTGGTCGGAACGCCGAAGATCCTGCCGCTGGAGGTCCATGCGTGTGGGGAAGCCCCTCTCGTGATCACCGACATCCACCTGGCGGAGGGCAGCTCCACCGACTTCGAAATCGACGTCGCCAGTCTGCCCCACGTACCCTCGCCGGAAAACCCGCTGGAGGTCGCGATCTCGTCGTCGATAGTGTTCAACGTGACGTATGCGCCCCTGGAGGAAAGCCCGCTCGGCCGGGACGGCCTGATCATCCTGGACGAGGGGCAGCTCGTCATCACCAACAACTCGTTCGACAAGGAGAAGAAGGTGGACATGAGCGGAGCGGGGGTCCCGAACATCTGCCCGACCGCGGTCATCAAGTGCCAGGAGGGAGAGGAAGTCAAGCCGCAGACGGTGCTCCACCTGTTCGGCGACGAGAGCTTTGCCGGCAACGGTGCGATCAACAAGTGGGAGTGGGACGTGGACCAACCGGTAGGGTCGGTTTCCACGTTCGTGCCGTCCAAGAGCTTCCCGAACCCGACGTTCGAGGCCAACGTGGCGGGTGTGTACACCTTCTACCTGACCGTCTACGACCAGACCAACACGCCCTCCTGTTTCCCGGCCACTTACGAAGTCGTGGTGATCCCGGACGAGGCGTTGCACATCGAACTGCTCTGGCACACCCCGGAGGACGGGGACGAGACCGATACCGGTCCCGAGGCCGGCTCGGACCTCGACCTGCACCTCCTGCATCCCTGGGCTGCCGGGCCCGACCTGGATGCCGACGGCGCCCCGGACGGCTGGTTCGACATCCCGTTCGACTGCTTCTGGTTCAATCCGCATCCGAACTGGGGAAGCTATGACCCCTCGGTGAACGACGACCCCGGACTGGACCGGGACGACACGGATGGCGGCGGGCCGGAGAACATCAATCTCGACATCCCCGAGAACCAGGTCTACCGGGTGGGCGTGCACTACTGGTGCGACCATGGTTTCGGACCGGCCTTCGCCACGATCCGGGTCTACGTATATGCGGTTCTGGTCTTCGAAGTCGTCGACGTGAAGCTCGTGAACAAGGACATGTGGTCGGTCTGTACCGTGGAATGGCCGAGCGGGAAGGTCACCATGACCACCGACGACGCCGGCGGCTACAAGATCACGCCCGACTACATCAACCCGTTCTTCTTCTCCGGACCGGACTGCTAGAAGTCGTCGTCCCGTCCGCCGCGGAATCCGCCGTCACGGCGTCCGCCGCCCCCCCGGGGCCCGCCCCCGCCGCCGCCGCCGCCCTTGTCCTCAGCCTCGTTGACCCGGATCGTGCGGCCGTCCAGCGTGGCGCCGTTCATCGCCGCCATCGCACGGGTCGCATCCTCGGCATTGGCGAAAGTGACGAAGCCGAAGCCGCGCGACCGACCGGTCTCGCGCTCCATGATCACCTTCGCCTCCTCGACCTGCCCGAACTTCTCGAATGCGGTCCGAAGCCCCTGATCCCGAGTACCCCAACTCAATCCACCAACAAACAGTTTCCTACCCATGGTCCTCGCCTGTCGTAGCCGCCGGCGAACATCCGCCGGACATCGGTGCACCCCGCCCTCCGTTCGCCCGCTCGATCCGGAGGCCAGCGTACACCTGTCTCTCGAAGGCGAGCTTATCACAGGGAAAAGGCGCGATTCAAAGGTTTTTTTGTCATCTTGTCAGATGGATTGCCGCCGGTCGATTCCACCCTTGCCTTTCTGCCGATGTCTTTCCACTGCACACCGGCCCCTGCA
>VGRX01000022.1 GCA_016875215.1 Deltaproteobacteria bacterium | reverse complement strand
CCGGTACATCTCGGCAAACAGCTCCACCAGCTCCTTGATGTCCTTCCCCTTCTCCAGGGTATCCTTCATGCGCAGCAGCAGGTCGCCGTACTGAGCCTTGGCGAACTCCCGGCTGACGACCGCGGTGATGGCCGCCTCGTAGGCATCCAGCAGCAGCACGGTCCGGTTCACGCTGTCCGGGGTCGTGGACGACAGCTGCTCGAAGACGGAATCGAGCTTCTTCTTCCCCTCTTCTTCCAACTCTCCGAAGATCTTCAGCGCGTCGACCGGGTTTCCTGCGGACAGGCGGTCCACCATGGCAGCGGAAAGCAGCACCGTGCGGCTGGCCAGGTACGACGTCACCGCCTTCCAGTAGGCAGCTGCCACCAGCCCTTCCTTCAGCAGCGCGGTGGCATCATCGTAGTGTGCGGATGCCTCCTCCCAGAGCGGCTCGAACTTGTCCGCCTGCGAGAGCTTGCGCGACGTTTCATAGGCTTCCTGCGATCGGACCAGCCAGTCCTGCGCCTTGCCCTTGAGCAGCTCGAACTCCGCGCCGGACAGTGCCATCTCCGAGCGGCGCAGCGGCTTCGTGCGGGCCAGGGGACGGTCCACCAGGCACTGGTAGGCCTGCACCAGGTCCTCGACCTCCACGGCTTCCATGCCGGCTGCCTTTGCGACTTCCAGCACGTCCACCGTCTGTCCCTGCCCCTCCTTCTCCTCGAACCGCTGCCCGACCGGGAAGCAGAACCGCTTCTTCCCGGCCTTGCCGGCCGCATCCAGCTTCCGGAGCACCCCGCCGACGGGCCCGATGGTTCCGTCCGGGTTGATCGTCCCGGTCATGGTGGCATCAGCGGAGAGACGGTCCCCCTCGAGCACCGCCATCACCGCCACGGCGAACAGCCCCCCTGCCGACGGGCCGTCGACGCGTCCGGACAGCGTCTCGGTCTCGACCGAGTAGCGGTAGTCCAGCGGGTTTCCATTGATCTGCAGCGTCCCGGTCAGTGCCGCGACCCACAGGGCCACCCGCCACAGCTCGCCCGTGCCGCCCGGCTTGGCCTCGAACACTCCCAGCGACATCCCGGAATCGCTCGGCTCGAGCTTGACCCGGGCGTGGCTCATCCCTCCCTCCCCTTCCCGCCCCTCCCGCATCCCCTTGACCCAGAGGAAATCCACGTCTGCGCTCCCCCCCCGTGTCACCGGGGGGGAACACGCGGCACACACGATCCCCACGCACAGCAGCGACCACACCACCCGAACCATGGATTGCCTCCGGCACGAGCCCTCACCGTCCTCACGATACCCTGCATTTTTATGCGAAGTAAAGGACTCAGTGCTTCGCTCCTCCCATGCCGAGCATGACCGCCTCGACCAGGCCGTCGTCCAGCAGCCGCATGCCAAGCAGGTCGTCGCCGGTGTAGACCATGTAGGCCCCGTCGTCGAGGAAGGGCTTGCACATGGGGCACTTCGAGTCGAAGAACACGGCCGGGTCGAAGCCGGTCACTCTCTCCTGCCGCTGGTCCTTTGGGGGCGAATCGAGGTGAACGAGGCAGAACTCACCCGAGAGATCGGCGGCCACCTGCCGGCCGAACATCCTCCTTGCCGTCCGGAACATCCGCTTCGCCTTTGCTTTGGTCATGGCCTTTCCTCCCTGGTTGGTCCATGCCCCGTTATCGTATCGGGAACGCAAAACGCGCGGGGTCGACCCGAAAAAAAGGGAAAAAAAGCTTGACAAGCGCCGAAGGATGGGTATTTTGGCCGCAGACTGCTTCCGTCGGTCTCCCAGCACGGATCCAGGCAGTTCTCCTGAATCCGCTCGCATGTTGGATAGCTGCGCTGAGATTGTTTAGGACGTCTGGGACATTTCATCATCACGAGGGGTAGAAGCGAGACATGAATCTGCAGGAACTCAAGCGACAGAAAATCAGTGAGCTGGTCGAGATGGCCAAGGATTTCGGGATCGAAGGCGCCCGGGGATTGCGCAAACAGGAGCTCATTTTCGCCCTGCTGCAGGCGCAGGCCGAGAAGAACGGCTCGATCTTCGGCGAGGGCGTGCTCCAGGTCCTCCCGGACGGGTTCGGCTTTCTGCGCAGCCCGGACTACAACTACTTCCCCGGATCGGACGACATCTACGTCTCCCCGTCCCAGATCCGCAAGTTCAACCTGCGCACGGGGGATACCGTTGCCGGCCAGATCCGGCCGCCCAAGGAGAGCGAGCGCTACTTCGCGCTGCTCAAGGTCGAGTCGGTCAACTTCGAGGACCCGGAAGTCACCCGGACCAAGGTCCTCTTCGACAACCTGACTCCGTTGTACCCGAACCGGAAGTTCGACCTCGAGTTCCACCCGAAGAGCTTCACGGGCCGGATCATCGACCTGCTCTGCCCGCAGGGCAAGGGGCAGCGCTCGCTGTTCGTGGCAGCACCCCGTACGGGCAAGACCATGATGCTGCAGGACGTGGCCCACGCGATCGCAGCGAACCACAAGGAGGTCTACCTGATCGTGCTGCTCATCGACGAGCGGCCCGAGGAAGTGACCGACATGGAGCGGTCGGTGAAGGGCGAGGTCATCAGCTCGACGTTCGACGAGCCGGCCCAGCGCCACGTCCAGGTGGCCGAGATGGTCATCGAGAAGGCCAAGCGGCTGGTGGAGCACAAGCGGGACGTCGTGATCCTGCTCGACTCGATCACCCGCCTTGCCCGTGCCTACAACACGGTGGTCCCCCCCTCGGGCAAGATCCTGTCGGGCGGCGTGGATTCCAACGCGCTGCACAAGCCCAAGCGGTTCTTCGGCGCGGCCCGCAACATCGAGGACGGCGGCAGCCTCACGATCATGGCAACCGCGCTGATCGATACCGGCTCCCGCATGGATGAAGTGATCTTCGAGGAATTCAAGGGCACCGGCAACTGCGAGATGCACCTCGATCGCAAGCTCATGGAGAAGCGCATTTTCCCGTGCCTGGACATCAACAAGTCCGGTACCCGGAAGGAAGAGCTGCTGCTCCCGCCCGACGTGCTCAACCGCGTCTGGATCCTGCGCCAGCTCCTCCACCCGCTCAACGTCATCGATGCCATGGAGTTCCTGCTCGACCGCATCTCGAAGTACGACACGAACAAGGAATTCCTTTATTCCATGAACCAGTAGTGCTATGAGCACCGGCGGGCCAGCAGCAGGAGGTTGCCCATGAAGGAAAACACCCATCCCAAGTACGAGAAGGCGATGGTCACCTGTGCCTGCGGCACGGTCGTCGAGACCCGGTCGACCAAGGGTGACTACTCTGTGGAAATCTGCTCGAAGTGCCACCCGTTCTTCACGGGCAAGCAGAAGGGGATGGACTCCGAGGGACGCGTGGAACGGTTCAACCGCAAGTATGGCCGTACCCAGGCTCCGGTGCAGAAGTAACCGGCACTCCCCCCGTTTCCCACGAAAAGACCATGGCTGAACTGCCGGTCGGAGGACAGGCCGTCATCGAGGGCGTCATGATGCGCTCTCCCAATTGCCTGGCAGTGGCGGTGCGAACGCCCAAGGGGCGCCTGCTCGTCCGCCAGCGCCGGTGGGTCTCGCTGGCCACCCGCCACAAGTTCCTGCGCTGGCCCTTCTTCCGGGGGATCCTCGTCCTGGGCGAATCGCTGCACAACGGCATCTCCACGCTGAACTTCTCGGCCCTGGTCCAGGAGCAGGGACTGCGGGAGATCGAGGAGGAGAAGAAGGCGGGCAGCGGGCAGAACGTAGCTGGCAGCGGGCCACACAGCCCCGACCACGCGGGAGGGGCCGCACGGATGGGCAGTGGGCAGAACGCTCCTGCCGATGGCTCAGCCCCTTCCTTGTGGATCACCCTTGCTGTGGCGATCGTGATGGCACTGGCGCTGTTCGCGGCGCTTCCGCACTTCCTGACCTGGGGGCTGGGCTTGCTGCTCGGCTCCGACGACCTGGCCTCGGGCACGTCGTTCCTGTTCCAGGTCGTGGACGGCATCATCAAGCTGGCGATCTTCCTCGGCTACGTTTGGGGGATCTCGTTCATCCCCGACATCCGCCGGGTCTTCATGTACCACGGCGCCGAGCACAAGTGCATCTACGCTTTCGAGAAGGGGCTTGCGCTCACCGTGGAGAACGCGGCACTGCAGACCACGCTCCACCCGCGCTGCGGAACTTCGTTCCTCCTGGTGGTGCTGCTCATCGCGATCCTCGTGTTCACCGTGGTCTTCCCGTTCATCCCGCCGATCAGCGAGATCGGCCTTCTCAACCAGGCGTTCTTCGTGCTGGTGAAGCTGCTCCTCCTGTTCCCGATAGCGGGGGTCTCCTACGAGGTCATCCGGCTGGCCGGCAGGAAGCCGGACCACCGACTCCTCCGCCTGCTCATCTGGCCCGGGCTTGCCACCCAGCGCATCACGACCCGCAATCCCGATTCCGCTCAGATCGAGGTCGCCATGGCGAGCCTCGTGACCGTGCTGGCAGCGGAGAAGACGTTTGCAGAGGATCCCTCGAAGGGGGCCGTGGAAGGGCAGCTCGAGTACGAGGACTTCGCAGCGTTCCGGGAGGAACGGGCCGGGACCTAGCCCGGACCCCGCGTGGAGGGACCGATGTACGAGAAGCTCAACGAAGTCGTGCAGCGCTTCGAGGATCTGTCCAACCAACTCCTCGATCCCGCAGTCTTCTCAGACCGCAAGCGGTATGCGCAGATCGCCAAGGAGCGGGCGGGGCTCGAACCGGTCGTGACCACCTACCGCCGCTTCAAGGACGTGGTGCGCCAGATCGAGGACAGCGAGCAGCTCCTCGAGGATTCCGATCCCGAGATCCGCGACCTCGCTCACCAGGAGCTGCTCACGCTCCGCCAGCGTCGCGACGAGCTCGACGCCCACCTGGAAGTCCTGCTCCTGCCGAAGGACCCGAGAGACGACAAGAACATCATCGTCGAGATCCGGGCCGGGACCGGCGGCGAGGAGGCAGCGCTCTTCGTCGGCGACCTGTTCCGCATGTACACGCGCTTTGCCGAGACCCAGGCCTGGAAGGTCGAGATCCTGTCTGCACACGAGACGGAGCTTCGCGGCTTCAAGGAAGTCGTTGCCATGATCTCGGGCAAGCAGGTGTTCTCCCGGCTGAAGTACGAGTCGGGCGTGCACCGCGTCCAGCGTGTGCCCGAAACCGAAGCCCAGGGGCGCATCCACACGTCCGCAGTCACCGTGGCGGTCCTGCCCGAGGCCGAGGAGGTGGAGGTCGAGGTCCGGGAGGAGGACCTCAAGATCGATACGTACCGCTCCTCGGGCGCTGGCGGCCAGCACGTGAACGTCACCGATTCCGCAATCCGCATCACCCACATCCCGACCGGGGTCGTGGTCACCTGCCAGGACGAGCGCTCCCAGTTCAAGAACAAGGCCAAGGCCATGAAGATCCTCCGGGCCAAGCTCCTGGAGGCCGAGCGCGAGGCCCAGGAGCGGGAGGAGCGGGAGACCCGCCGCTCCCAGGTCGGCTCCGGCGATCGCAGCGAGCGCATCCGCACCTACAACTTCCCCCAGAACCGGCTCACCGACCATCGCGTCGGGCTGACCATCTACCAGCTCGACCGGATCATGGAAGGGGAGATCGACGACATGCTCTCCCAGGTCCGCGCCTGGTTCCAGGCCGAGGAGCTCAAGGCTGGGCGGGGGGAGTAGGGGCACGCTGCGAGGCAACTCACAGACCCAATCGGCGACGGCGACGTCAACGACAACGTCAACGTCAACGGGCGCATGGCCCAGGCAGCCTCCTTGTGGACAGAAGCCAGTCCTCTCGGATTCCCCGTTGACAGCGCATCGCGTCGTCACCTAGAATCCCTACCGGGTTGGTGGGTTGGAGACAGGATGGGGAGGGGGAAATGAAGCTATCCACTCGGGTGCGGTATGGACTGCGTGCGCTGACCGAGCTCGCAGCCACGGGGGGCGAGGGGCCGGTGATGCTCGACCTGATCGCCCGACGACAGGGGATCTCCAGGAAGTACCTCGATGCCATCTTCGCCCGGCTCAAGGCGGGGGGGATCGTCACCAGCACGCGCGGGGCAGGCGGCGGCTTCCACCTGGCCCGTGATCCGGACACGGTTACGCTCCTCGAGCTCTACGTCACGCTGGAAGGACCGCTGAACCTCGTGGACTGCGTGTCCGACGATGTCCGGTGCGACCAGAAGGAGCGCTGCGCAGCGATCTCGATCTGGAGACAGCTCGGGAAGGTGATGGAGGACTACCTCGGATCGCTGACGTTGGCGGACGTGGTCCGCATGAAGCGGGATGTCGAGGTGCAGGCCTCAAACATGTTTTTCATTTAACCCATCGGCCGATAGCGGCGCATCCGCGGCGTTTCCGCCGGGGTCAGATCCTGGCCAGCAGGGTCTTGAGGAACTCGTAGAAGCGCTCGGTGGACGGGATGGAGAGGCGTTCGTCCGGGGAATGGACGCCGTGCATGTCCGGACCGATGGAGATCATGTCCATGCCCGGGTATTTCTCTCCGATGATGCCGCATTCGAGGCCGGCGTGGATGGCGGTCACCTTGGCCGTCTTGCCGGTGGTGGCCTGGTAGACCTCGCGGGCCCTGGCCAGCAGAGCGGAATCCATGTTCGGCTGCCAGCCGGGGTAGCCGGCAAGCTGGCGCACGTCCGCGTGGACGAGGCGGCCGGCCGCAGCCACCCGGCCGCGCATGCGCGTCAGGGCGGACGCGACGGAGCTGCGGCTCGAGTTGTGAACCAGTGCAGCCTCATCGCCCCAGGCGACCTTGGCCAGGTTGGTCGAGGTTTCGACCAGCCCCGGGATGTCCCTGCTCATGGCATCGACGCCGTGCGGGAGCGCGAGGACGAAGCTGAGGAAGCGCACGGAATCGTCGAACGACAGGCCGTCGGTGACTCCGGCAGCGGCAACCTGGACGTCCAGCTTGGGGTCGGTCTTCCCGTACTCGGAGAGGAGGCCGGGGCGGAGGCGGTCCGCCGCTGCCCGGATGCGATCGGTCAGGTCTGCGGGGCCGGCCAGGAGCGCGGTCGCCTCGCGCGGGATGGCATTGTGCTTGTCGCCGCCGCCAAACGAGCAGAGGCTGAACGGCTCGGTCGGGCAGGCATCGAGGAGGAGTGCGGCCAGGAGCTTGAGCGCGTTGGCCCGGTTCTCGATGATGTTGAGGCCGGAGTGGCCGCCGGCCAGGCCGAACACCTTGACCTTGACCCCGGTCCACTTGTCGGGAAGCCTGCCGAGCTTCAAGGGGAATCGGCATTCGGTGTCGCCGCCGCCCGCACATCCGACGAAGACCGTGCCTTCTTCCTCGGAGTCGATGTTGATCATGCGGCGTCCGGTGACGAAGCCCGGTTCGAGGTTGAACGCGCCGGCGAGCCCCCGCTCCTCGTCCACGGTGCACAGGAGCTCGAGGGGAGGCCGGCTGACGTCGGGGTCGGTGGCCAGCGCCATGCCCAGTGCCAGCCCGATGCCGTTGTCCGCCCCGAGCGTGGTCCCCTTCGCCTTGAGCCAGTCGCCATCCCGCCACACCTGGATCGGGTCGCACGAGAAGTCGTTTTTCACGTCCTCGTTCTTCTCGCCGACCATGTCCATGTGCCCCTGGAGGACCAGAACGGGATCTTTCTCCCGCCCCTTCGACCCGGGGACGCTCACGAGCACGTTGCCCACCTTGTCAGTCTTGACGGCAAAGCCCTGTGCTGCCGCAAAGCCCTGGAAGAACTCGATGGCCTTCTGCTCGCTGCCCGAGGGTCTCGGGACCTTCGTGAGCGCTTCGAACCACTTCCACACCAGCTTCGGTTCCAGTCCGCCGAACGGGTTGCTCATGCTGTCCTCCTGGATTGCGATACGGGGTTGGATCTACTTCAGCTTCTTGAGCCGCTCGAGCTCTTCCTTCTTGCGCCGGTACTCGATCTCCCAGGACACGGTCCCCTCGGCATTCTCGAGATGCTTGAGCTTCTGGCGGACCTCCCGGTCGACCTCTTCTTCGGTGCTCATGTGCTTTCTGAGGATCGGGGCCATGATGCGGTTCAGGTCGTGGTCCTGGCCAAAGACCTCCTCGACGTGGTTGCTCGAGAGCATGATCTCGATCATCTGCTGGACGACATAATCGAGGGCCTCGTCGTCGATACCGAATGCCTTGGACTGCGCCATGGAGCGGCGAAGGCGGCTGACCGCCGAGTAGTCGAGCCCCTGCTTGGCCGCGGTCTCTTTCGCCCGTTCGCTGATTTCCCGGTCCATGCGGTTGTATTCGAGGAGGACCGATTCGAGGTCCTTGCAGGTCTCGTCGATCTGCTCCGGAGCAATCTCGACGAGGTTTTCCTTGATGAGGGAGTCAAGGATCTCCCGTGCGATGATCTCGATCTTTCCCCGGTAGAATTTCATCCACGTCTCCTGGTAGTCAAGGCCGGGTACCTATAGCACGCCCGCAGGTGCCAAAGCAAGCGATTCTTGCGCTTCCGGGCAGGTCTGTGCTACCCTGCCATTGGAGGGGTGCATGCCGTCGGATTCCACCGAGAAGAGGGCCCTCGATGCCGTTGCCCTCAAGGAGAAATTCGATTCCGAGCTCGACCAGCTCGACAATCGCATCTCCCGCCTGCGCGTCACGTACCACCAGTACTTCATGGGCATCGAGAAGCTCGAGCCCACCTACCAGCGCAAGGAGATCCAGAAGGTCTTCAACGTCTCCCAGATCCTCAAGCTCGGCAGCACCGTGCATCGGTTCCGCTACCGGGCGATGCAGCAGAAGTTCACCTCGTACTCGAGCTACTGGGATCGGATTGTCCGGCTGATCGAGGAGGGGCGGATCCGCCGTGGGGTCAACGAGCCCCCGCCGTTGGGCGAGGGGCCGGATGTGCCGTCCCGAAAGAACGACGTGAGGGAGGGAATCGCTTTGCCGCTGGCCGCCCGCAGGCGTCGGTTCGTGCGTGACCGGAAGGGACCGGCTCCGGGGGCAGGCGCACCAGGCGCGGCCCCGGCAGCGGGCAGTGCGCCGCCCGGTCCGGCCCCCGTCGCGGCCGGCGCCCCACCCCGCTCCGACTTCGACCCGGGGGAGACCGAGGCCATCTTCAGGCAGCTCGTCGAGGAGAAGCGCAGGGCCGGCGAGCCGGTGGACAAGCTCAGCGCTTCCGTCGTGGCCAAGAGCGTCGAGCGCATCGTCCAGCAGCTCGGCCGCGGCGACCTGCGCTTCCGCGTCCTCAATCGGGACGGCAAGGTCAGCCTGACCGCCGTGGTGAAGAAGACATAGAATGCCGATGCTGACGTCCGGCCCCGCAGTCGAGCGGCCTACGGGTTGATCGGAGGTGCGGCGAGCAGGAGCGCCTTCAGGTCGTCGTCCGTGAACCGTATCCCCGCGGCCAGGAAGTAGTCGCGATAGGAGCGGTTGAGCAGGTCGTCCGCGCCGCCGGCCACGAAGAAGTGCCGGAACACCTCCCATTCGACCTGGGAGCGGAGCCGCGGGTTGGTGCTCATCGTGAAGTCGAACAGGTCGAACTGGAACTGGAGCCGGTCCTGGAAGAAGTTGAAGTCGAGGCCGATGCC
This sequence comes from Deltaproteobacteria bacterium, assembly GCA_016875215.1. GTDB lineage: Bacteria > Myxococcota_A > UBA9042 > CAIXZC01 > CAIXZC01 > CAITUV01. Next base: position 17,799 of record VGRX01000022.1, on the reverse strand, counting down.
TCCGGTGTTCTCCATGATGCCGAAGCGTCCGGCCAGGAAGTAGAACCGCTTGGCGAACTGGAACGAGAACTTGAGAGAGTGGGTGGTGGTCTCCTCCTGCTCCTTGAGGACCGGGGGCTTGTCCGGGTCGTTGGTCTGGGTGACGACGAAGCGGTCGGTGGTGTAGCCTCTCGGGTCATCCACGACCTGGAAGAGGTAGTACTTGTCCTCCTTGGGCTTGAACTTGATCGAGAGGACGTTCTTCATCGATTCCTGGTGCCAGTGATAGGAGGAGGCAAGCTGGACCTCGGTCTGCATCAGGGTGTAGCTCTTCACGAACCCCTTGGTATCGGAGATGACCTCCTCGATCTCCTCGACCAGGCGGTCGTCGGTCAGCAGGCGGCCGATGGAGCCCTTGCCTTCCCGCAAATCGGCGGTGATCTGGCGGACGTTGTCGAGCGATTCGTCCAGCTTCTGGAGGGAGAGCTGTGCGGAGAGCAGGGTCCCCTTGACGGTTCCCATGGCCTCGTCCACGTCCCCGCGGCTGCGCTGGAACAGGGCCACGGCCTGCTCGGAGACGTCCCGGAAGTTGGTGAGGGTCTGGTCGAGGATGCTGCTGTTGCGGTCTGCAAAGTCCGCGACGGTGAGGGAGACCCGCTCGAAGTTGCGGAAGATGCGGTCGAGCTGGGTGAGCCTCGGCGTGACGCCCTTGTCCACGAGCTCGGTGAGCTGCGTTCCCACCGCGGCCAGCTTCTCGGAGGTGGCGGACAGGTTGGCAACCAGCGTCTGGACGTCCCCTGCGGACACGATCTGCTCCAGCTTGCGGGCGATCTCGCGGGCATCCTCGCTGGTTCCCTCGACGTTGTCCGCGATGCGGGAGATGGTACCCTCCTGGACGAGGCGGCCGAGCTCTTCGGACACCCCCTGGGCCTGGTGCGCGATGGACCGGGTCTCATGGCTGATGGACTTCAAGTTCGAGACGATCTCGGTGAGGTTCTGCTTCCCTTCCGGGCCGCCGAGCGCTGCGGCCAGGCCGTCGCTGATGCTCTCGACGTTGGCGAGGATCTTCTCAACCCTGGGATAGAGCTGCGACATCTGCTCCATCTGCTCGAAGACCGCCTCGACGCCGCTGGTCCCGACCACCATCGGGATGTAGTCGCCGTCGGCCAGCGGGGTGCCGAACGCTCCGGGGGAGAGGGCCAGGTAGAAGTCACCCAGGATGCTCGACTGCTTGCGGACCACGGTGGCCCCCCCGCGGACACGTCCCGATTCGTCCTTCGTCCCGCCGAACAGGGTCACGTCCCCGGCCACGCGGATCGTGACCTTGGCCCGCATGCCGTAGTCGGTCTGCACCCTCCTTATCGACTCGATGACCCCGACGGGGGTGCCGACCATCGTGACCGTCGAGGCCTCGACCAGCCCGGTGACGTCCTCGAACAGCGCGTGGACGGCATAGGAACCCGCTCCCGTGAACACCGAGGTCTTGACCTTGCTGACCATGTACAGCAGGCCGACGATGCTGCCGATCACCAGCAGGCCGACGAGCAGCGGGGCGCGGACCGCGGAGAGCCTCATGCGTCACCTCCGTTTGCCAGCGCAGCCCGTTGCGGCGACGCCGCTGCCGCCAGGAAGCGCCGGACATACTCGTTGTCCGAGCGCAGGATCCGGTCGCCGCTTCCATGCTCGACGATCCGGCCCTCGTGGATCACCGCGATGTGATCCGAGATCCGGAACGTGCTGGCCATGTCGTGACTGATGACGATGGACGTAACGTTGAACTTCCGCTCCGCTTCCTTGATCATCTGGTCCACGTTCTGGGTCATGATCGGGTCGAGGCCGGTGGTGGGCTCGTCATAGATGATGATCTTCGGGTTGAGCACGATGGCCCGGGCGAGCCCCACGCGCTTGCGCATGCCGCCCGACAGCTCGGACGGGAACTGGCGCTCGATTCCGGCCATGTCGAGCAGCTCGAGCTTCTCCCGCACGATGTCCCGGATCTTCCGCCCGGACAGCTTCGTGTGCTCGACCAGGGGGAAGGCGATGTTCTCCTCCACGGTCATCGAATCGAACAGGGCCGAGTGCTGGAAGAGCATCCCGAAGTTGCGGCGGACCGCAGCAAGCGCACGGGAGCCGAGGCGGCAGATGTCCTCCCCCTCGAACCGAACCTCCCCCTCGTCCGGCTTGAGCAGGCCGATGATGTGCTTGACCAGCACCGACTTCCCCGAGCCCGAGCCGCCGATGATCGTCGTGATCCGCCCCCGGGGCACGTCCAGATCGACCCCCTTGAGGATCGGCTTGCCCCCGAAGCTCTTGCGGACTTGAACGACCTCGACTATGGCGTCCTGCGCCATCTCCCCCCTCAGAACATCAGCGCGGTCAGGATATAGTCCAGCACGAAGATCATGACCGAGGCCATGACCACCGCACTCGTGGTCGCGGTACCCACCCCGCGGGCGCCGCCGGCCGCGTTGAATCCCTTGTAGCACCCGATCACCGACAGCGTGGTCCCGAAAACCGCGGCCTTGACGATGCCGCTGGTCAGGTCCGACACGGACATGAAGTCCGAGATCTTGGCCATGAACTGCCCCTCGTCCACCCGCCACCAGACCACCGCGACCAGGTAGCACCCGACCATGCCTACGAACGTGAACACCACGTTGAGCAGCGGCAGCATCAGCGTCGCGGCCACCACCCGGGGAACCACCAGGTACTGGATCGGATTGACCGTTTTCGTCTCCATGGCATCGATCTGCTCGGTCACGCGCATCGTGCCGATCTCGGTGGCCATCGCGGAGCCGACTCGCCCCGTGACCATCAGCGCGGCCAGCACCGGCGACAGCTCGCGGGAGAGCGCCAGGGCCACGCTCCCTCCCACCATGGTCTCCATCTCCAGCAGCCCGAACGCATAGATCCCCTGCAACCCCATGACCGCGCCGGCAAAGCTCCCGGTCAGCACGATGATGAACATGGAACCTACGCCCACGAACTCCATGGCCTTCACCAGGAGCCCGACGCGATAGGGCGGCCGCACCATCCACAGCAGCACCTGGAACAGCATCATCACGATGTTGCCCAGATCCTCCAGCACGGCCGTCAGCGGTCGCAGCACTCCGGACACGTTCCCCCTCGTGCGGGGCCCGGGTGACGGTCTTCGTACGGTTCGTGCGCAAACCACACCCCTCCCCGTCGACGGCGATGATACCCCCGGGGCAGGGGGGTGCAAATTTCGTGGTGACTACACACAATCCCGGTGATCGGCGATCGTCTGCGTCGGCCCCTCCCGCGCGGTCGGGGCTGTGTGCCGCAAACATGGAAGGCCGTTCATGATTGCCGGTCCGCGAGATCCTGTTCAGTCCTTTTCTTCTCTGGTCGGGGGCGTCTCGAGCTGGGTGGCCTCGTCCTCTTCCCCGGGCAGCTCCGCACTCTCCATGGTGGGGGGCTCGTCCTCGCCAGTGGACACCTCCCCGCTGTCCTCGCCAGTGGACACCTCCCCGCTGTCCTCGCCAGTGGACACCTCCCCGCTGTCCTCTCCGGAAGACTTGGGGGTATCCTCGGTCCGCTCCCCTTCGGTCGATCGGTAGCGCTCGAGCATGGCCTCGGCCATCGGAACCGACTTGTAGATCCAGAGTGTGCGCAGCTCCTCCCTCTCGGTGTCGGTCAGATCCCCGTTCGTCCCGAACAACTTGATCCGCCGGGATACGGCGAAGTACAGTCCGATGGCCGCAGCGACCGAGATGTTGAAGCTCTGGGCAAATCCCAGCATGGGGATGTAGAAGACATGGTCCGCAAGCTTCAGAAGCTCCGAGCTGGCCCCCTCGTGCTCGTTGCAGAAGGCCAGAGCCACGGGCCGGGAGAAGTCCAGGTCGTGCACGGGAACGGCCTTCGACGTCGGCGCACCCACGGCCAGTGTCAGCCCCTGGGACCTGAGCATCTTGGCACACGCGACCGGGCTCCGGTAGGTATGCATCGTGAGCCACTTGTCGGTCCCCTGGGTCACCTTGTGCGCCGCATCGAACGAGGCCCGCCCCGCAACGATGTGCACGTCCTGCACCCCCAGCGCCTCAGCGCTCCGCAGGCAGGCCGCGACGTTGTGGGGATCGGTCACGTCCTCGAGCACCAGGGCGAGGTTTCTCGTCCTGCCGGCCAGCACCGCCTCGATGCGGGCCAGCCGCTCCGGCGTCAAGAACTGGGAAAGGTATCGGGTTTCAGCGTCCATTGGACTCCTTGCGTCTAGGGGAAGAACGGGCAGTTGCTCGCGGCCAGGCAGGGGTCATCCACGATCCAGGGATACTGGGCCGAGGAATCCTTGCCGGACGCAATCCGGTAGAAGTAGCTCGATACCAGGTTGCCGAAGTAGGTGTTCATGTCCACCGGCCACGACGGCGACGGCGGGTCGAATCCGTGCCGGTCCGAGATGTAGGCGAAGAAGATGCGAACCCCCCACCGGCCGTCATCCCGGGTCATCCGCAACGGCTTCCACCCCAGGTCGGCCAGGTCCGGGGCATCGGTGGTGCCCGAGCAGACCTCGCCCTGGTCGGTGCGCGTGCATTCGGGCCAGGGAAGCTTGCCCCCGTCCAGGTCATCCACGTCCAGCAGCACCTCCCGGGCATCATTCCAGGGTGACACGTCGAACCGGGAAAGCCGGGCCAGCCCTTCGGGCACGAAGCCCCCGAGCAGCACCTGGTTCTCCGTCAGGCAGGTCCCCACCCCGTACCGGCAGTAGCCGTTCTTCCGTCCGTGCTTGCCCGCCTTGTCGCAGAACGACTTCTGAACGCAGCGGTCTTTCGACGGCTCGAACAGCCCCACGGCCCCGGCTGCGCGGGCCATGGCCAGCTCCGAGCTGACCGGCACGTTCATGTCCCCCGCGGTCGGGATGAACAGCGGCCATGCCTCAGCGTAGACCTTGTCCGATGACTCGGCCAGGGCAGCGGGCAGCGGGTCGTGTACCAGGTGGGGCACGTAGCCCACCGGATCCCCCGGCTCGATGAACATCGACGCGAACGAGAGGAACCGCCGCAGCTTCGGGGTCCCCCGCTTCAGTCCGAACCCCGTGACCGGTGCCACCAGCGGGGAGCCGGATGTGTATGTAACTCCCTGAAATTCAACGGGAATCATGAACTGATCGATCCGCTCGCGCACGGCCTCGCTCGACCCTTCGTAGATCTCGATCTCGAGCGTGTCCCCCAACGCCGCGGTATCGGTCACCGCCACCGGACAGTTGCTGCACGTCTCGTCCATCCCCGTGACATGGTGCTTCTCCGACGGGGAGAGCGCGTCCGCCGGGACCGCCAGCCGGATGCGCCGGCCCGCGTCGACGATCGCCTCGTCGGTTTCGCCGTTGACCGTGTTGCGCAAGAGCACGCGGTCTCCCGGGTCGAGCCGGGTCTCGTGCAAGTGAAGCTCCTTGCGGATCGGGAAGTTGTCCTCCACGTCCTGGACCACGAAGCTGAAGCGGACCGTTCCGTCGTCACCGGCCGGGCTGCCGACCACCAGAGGGCCGAACAGGGGGAGGAAGACCGCCTCGGGGACCCCGGGGTTGGTGCTCCGGATCGACAGGTCGAACAGTCCGGCCCCCCCGGCCACCGGAGCCACGCCGTCGATGGACGGCTCGATGGCCGCCAACATCGGAGAGACGATGCCCCCCATGCTCTGCCCCCAGGCGAAGTAGCGCACGTCCGGTCCGCCGAGGTCCGGCGCCCCGTTGCCGTCGAAGTCGCCGGCCAGGTCGGGCTTGCCGTCGCCGTCCGTGTCCAGCGGCAGCATCGACTCGCCGTCGAACGATTTCAGCATCCGGATGAACTGGAGGTGGTCCACCACGGTCTGGCGCACCACGTCCCTCGTGTGGAACACGTCGTAGGTCCAGAAGTCCGCGGCCGGGTCCGGGATTCCGTCGTTGTTCAGGTCGCGGGCCCGCTGGTCGGACAGCACGTCCATCAGCCCCGGGATGTCGAGGATGTCCAGGAACGGGACGAGCAGATCGGCCACGAGCAGCTTCCCGGTGTCGTCGCCGAAGTTGATGGTCAGCTTCGTCAGGTCCACGCCGTGCCCGTGCGCGTCCAGGGCACAGACGGCAAGCCCGTGCGCCGCCTGACGTCCGGCAAAGCCGAGCGCTTCGAACTTGAGCCCGCCGTAGCCGTGGATGTACACCACCACCGGGTAGGGCTGGCAGCGGCACACCTCCTTCTCCTCGCACACGCCGTCCGTGCAGGTGCGGCGGGGCTTGCACAGCGGTTTGGTGCCCCCCGCACAGCTCTTCGCCTTCTTCGGGATGGTACACAGGAAGGGGATCCAGCGGGCGCCGGGGGTTGCCCGGCCCGTCGTGCGGTCGATGTCGAACGCCTCGTCCTCGTCCGACGGGTAGTTGGGCGTGGCGATGCCGTCCTTGTCCTCCAGGAAGAAGGGGGCCTGGAAGGTCCCCGCGATCGCATAGTCGATGTTCTTGAGGTCCTCGACGAGCTGGTCCGCACCGCTCGGGTCGGTCGTGGCCACCGAGACCAGGGGCGAGAGCGCATCCGCCAGCGACTGGAAGTCGACGGCAAACGCGGGCTGTCCGCCCGGGCCCCGGATCTTGTGCAGCTTGATCCGATCCACCGGGAACTTCCCGGCCAGCCAGCCGAACGGACCGCGGCCGTAGAGCCCTTCCCTCAGCGCCTCCAGGTCCCGGGTCACCGACTGCGTCGTGAACGTCCAGGCAAAGGCCACGTCCGCCAGCTTCACCCCCCACTTGCCCTTGTCGAGGACTTCGGGCAACGGCTCCAACGCTTCGTTCTGCTGGAGATGGTTGATGTAGGGGAACGGCGAGGCCACCGCCTTGCTTTTTTTATCAATCAACCGCTTTGTCAGTACTACCGCATAGGTTGTTTCCTGCCGCAACGGCACCACCGGCCGCAGGATCAGGGTGTCGGTCTGCTTCTCGTAGAACACGAGCAGATCGTCCACGGGGTCGCCCCCGTCGGGGTGGACGTTCGGGAGGTCGAGGAGGCCGTCGTGGTCCGTATCCTCGCCGGGATCGAGCCGGCCGTTGCCGTTGACGTCCTCGTCCTCGGTCTCGAAGAGCAGGTTGCTGGTCGCGGCACGGGGGTCGTTCTCGAAGTAGCGATCGAACGTCGGCAGGATGAGCGGGAAGTTGCCTGCGCCGAAGTCGAGCGGCACCGGCTTGCCGAAGTCGGGGGAAGACCGCGTGATGTCCACCACGTAGACCGCGTCGTCTGCGAAGTCGACGTTGTCGGTGTGGCGCTTCACCAGGTTGTCGATGCTGAGCGGCTCGGTGAAGCTCACGGTGATCGGCATGTAGGTGCCGAAGCCGTTGTTCAGGAGGGCCCGGCGGCGCACGTCCCGTTCGACCCGGGTGGGGGCCGCGATGGTCACGTTCAGCCGGCGGCCGGTCCCCGGGGCCGTCGGGTCGAGCCGGGTGGCCAGGTCGTTGGGCAGCGGGATCTCGGGCAAAGGCTCCCCGTCCAGGTCGAACACCACCCTCGCTGCCTCGGGATCGGCCGTCGCCGGAGCCAGCCCGCGAGGGGCGTCTTCTGCGCAGCTCAGGAGCAGGAGAAGCAGGGAGCAGTGAGCAGCGAGCAGTGGGCCCGAGACCCCCGTGGCATGGGCCCTGTGCACGCGGGAGCGGGGAGTCTCTTCTCTTGCTGTGAGCAGTGAGCGGTCTTTCATCTCACCACCTCAGATCCAGGAGGAAGCGGGCCTTGAGCACGGGAGAGAGGTCGATCCCCCCTTCCCGGGCCAGCGCCTGCCCGGGCACGAACATCCCACCCTGGGCGGCAAAGCTCAGCTCCACGGCCTCGGTATCCACCGGGATGACCCACAGGCCGCCGTCCACCTCGTACCCCAGTTGATCCGAGCCCGTGTCCACGCCGTACGGGTTGAGCGGGTAACCGCCGTTGGCCGCGTTCGTGTTGTACGGATCGGCAAGCCCCGCCGGCATCATGGCCCACACGAACCCGACGGCCAGCACCAGCGGCCGCCACGGCCGGTACTCCACCTCCGGCGCCACGAACAAGGCATGGGTCACCGCTCCGTTGGTCACGAGCGAGCGGGCCCCGGACGGCGGCACGGCCCGGTCGTCGAGCAGCCGCTGCGCGGAGTGGGCGGATAGCGACGAAAGCACGTCGTCGAACAGGATCATGCCCACGCGGTAGCCGGGGTCGAAGCGGAAACCGGTCGCCCTGCCGTCCGCACTGTTCCGATCGCCCGAAGCGTACCCTCCCCGCAGGTCCGCGGCGATGCCGACGGCATCCAGCTCGAAGCGCAGCAGCGCGGCAGCGCCGCCCTGGAGCACGTCGAGCTGCTTCGGGCTGTTCTCGTTGCGCCCCCGAGAGGTGGTTCCGAAGACCAGGGCCCCTTCAGCAGCCAGCTCGATTGCCCCCTCGTCGAAGCCGAGCCGGTATCGAAGGAACAGGTCGGCGGCGAAGACGTCGAGCTCGTCCCCCGGGACCTCGATGGACAGGGGGGGGACGTGCTCCTCCCAGGATTCCACCCACAGCCTCCGGTCTTTCTGCGTGCGCCAGGCCCCGTAGATTCCGGCAAACAGGTCGTCGTCCCGATAGTAGGCCGCGGCAACGGCCTGGTAGGCCCGGTCCCCCTCCATCCAGTCCGCGTTGTCGTCCCGGAACACGGCATCCGCGGCCAGAGCCAGGATGAAGCGACGTGCCAGGGGGGAATCGGAGAACCAGGCGGCCGGCGCAGTGGCGAACAGCACCCGCTCCACGAGGTCGCCCCCCCGGGAATCGGAGAATGGGCCGTCCTCCTCGCCCGCGTTGGCCAGCAACCCGAGCCCCCACTGGCTGGCATCCTGGCCGACCTGGAGCAGTCCGATGGGCGATTCCCACTGGAGGTGGAGCCGGCGCAGGAGCAGCGAGTCGAGCCCGTGGTTCTCGTCCTGCGGCTCCAGCAGCAGCGTCCTTCCGTCCGGGCTCGTGTCACCCAGCAGGTGTCCGTCGAACAGGTCGACCTGCGACACGAGCCTGACTCTTCTTCCAAAGCCCAGCTCAGGGCCCAGGCGCAACCTGTGGGAGAGGTAGACCTCGACGGTGCTCTCCTCTCCCGTCTCGTCGAGCTGGAATGCGGACTGCTTCACGAACCGCAGGCGGGTTTCGCCGTGCAGCGACCCGGACAGGCTGCCCCCCCGCTCGCCCCAGAACATGCCGTCACGTTCCTGGGCACACAACATCCCCGCAAGGGGCAGGCACACCGTCCCGGCAGCCAGCAGGAAGACCGCCGTGGCCACCAGCACGCAGAACGCCGCTACGAATCCACTGGTCCGATACCCCGCCATGTCTCCCCCGAGCACGCACCGCCGGTGAACCATCATAGCATCGCCCCCAACCGCGCGCCAATCCGGATGTGCCGTGGGTCCGGAGTACGGATGTGCCGTGGGCGCTGCGTGCGGATCTGCCCTCCATGCTTGGCACGTCATCCTGAGCGACCCGGCCCTCCCGCCTTCGAAGTCGGATCTGCCCTACAACTGCACCTTCCTGTTTTCCACGAGCCGCTCGGGAGCGGTCGGGGGCTTGCGGCCCGAGAACCCGCTGCGGCTTACCAGCATGCAGGTGCAGTCCAGGGCCGAGAATGCGGATTCGGCACGCACGCGCTGCTCCAGCTCGTGGAGAAGCGATGTCGACACGGGGCGGGCCGACCACTTGACCTCCACGACCACCGCCCGTTTTCCCGACTCGTCGAGCAGGACGGCATCGAACTCGCAGGAGGGTCCCCAGTGGCGCCCGGCCGCGACCGGCCGGAACGGGACCAGCGGGGACAACGGCCCTGAGAGGAACAGCTCCCGGACGACCGGCTCGATGGCCAGGGGCAGGTACGCGGCCAGCCGCTCTTGGACGTCCGGCAGAGCTTCGGCAATCCGCCCGCGCTCCAGCCGGTCCCGGAACGGATGCACCAGGGCGAACCAGGCTGCGGTGAACGGGTCGCAGATGCGATACAGACCCTTGCGGCTCTTGTTGGGATGGGGAGTGAGCACCGAGACCTCCCGCTCCACCAGGCCGAGGTCCGCCAGCACAGCGAGATAGCGCGTGAGGTTGGCCCGGTCCAGCCCGACCTTGGACGAGATCTCGCCAAACTGGCGGGAGCCGGCCGCAATGGTGGCAAGCACAGCGAAGTACACCCGGGGCTCCCGCAACTCGTCCCGCAGGAGGAACGGGATCTCCTCGTAGAGGGGCTCGCCCGCCCTGAGCACCCGCTCGGCCAGGTTCGAAAGGAGGTCTCCCGCCGGGTCGAGGCGCTGGAGGTAGCCCGGGATGCCTCCGAACAGGGCAGCCAGCTCCACGAGCTTCGGCGTGCTCCACGGGAACGCTGCGCCAAGGTGGTGCGGTGCCAGAGGCCCGAGCCGCAGCTGGCCCGTACGCCGGCCGAACAGGGGTGACCTCGGCGAGAGGAACGTCTCCTCCATCATGCCGATGCTGGAGCCGGCAAGCAGCAGCTTCAGGTTCCCCCGGCCCAGGCGGGAATCCCAGGCCGCCTGGAGCAGTCCGGGCAGCGAAGGGTCGCTCTCCACCAGGTAGGGAAACTCGTCCAGAGCGAGCACGCGGGGCTCCGAGACCGAGGACAGGAAGGCCACGAGGGCCTCGCTGCCGGCCAGCGGTTGAGTCGCCAGCAGCGGAACGTCCCACTCCCGGGCCAGGGTCGCGGAGAGACGCCGCAGTTCCTCCGTGATGCTGGACCGCGTGCCCACGTGGTACGCGGCCCCCGGCATCGAGCTGAGAAGCTCCTCGATGAGCGCTGTCTTTCCAATTCGCCGCCTGCCGTAGAGGACGACCATTCCCGCCCCGGCGCGGGTCATGTGGTCCTTCAGCAGGCCGAGCTCCCCCTCCCGATCAAGGAATCGCATCCGGCGCCTCCGTCAGGCTGTCCCGACCTAAGCTGTACCATGATTCTGCTATTCTGTCTACAGCTTGGATGTGCCGCGGGTCCGGAGTACGGATGTGCCCCTGCCTACAGGCGCCTACAGCAGCCTACAGGCGCCTACAGGAACATGAAGTTGCCGATGATGCACCAGATGCCGAGCGCAATGCCGGCGTAGCCGAGGGGAATCTGCACGGAGACGAGCTTCTGGTAGCCCTGCTGCGCCTTGGCCTTCACCTCGGCCGAGGCCTTGGCCAGCGCATACTGCTGGATCAGGCCGTAGCCCAGGATGAAGCCGAGGCCCGCTTCGACCACGCCGGTGGCCAGGTAGGTGATCCACCAGATGGGAAGCGTCCCGAGCCAGCCGAGGTTCAGAATGGCGCTGATGATCGTCCAGACTCCCCACAGGCAGCCGACGAAGCCGATCCAGCCCTGGTACTGGGACAGCTTCTTCACCACCTCGTCCATGCCCGGCTTCTTCGCAATCACGCTTGCCGCACCCAGGATTCCCAGCACGACCAAGGCTACTCCCGTAATGATGCCCATGCGTTCCCTCCTTGTGTGAGCGGCCCGTGCACGGGGGACACGAAGCCCCTCTCCGCCTTCCCCCATGGCTGCACGCGCCAGATTCCGATTCGTACGAATCCCACCGCCCCCACACTTAGCATCGTCTCGAGGACGGAGTCAACAGGATTCCCTGTCCGGTCCACAAACAGGACCGCGCTCACTTCGGCTTCTTCTTGAACACCGACACCTTGGGATCGCACGCGTCCCCGAGGCCGTCCAGGTCCTTGTCGGACTGGTCCGGGTTGGGATGGAAGGGGCAGTTGTCGAATACGTTGGGTTTCATGTCTCCGTCCGCGTCCGGGTCGCAGGCATCCCCGAAGCCGTCGGAGTCGATGTCGAACTGGTTCGGGTTGAACGCATCCGGGCAGTTGTCCCACTCGTTCTTGAAGCCGTCCCCGTCCCGGTCCGGGTCGCAGTCGTCGCCGATGTGGTCGACGTCCAGGTCGTCGAAGTCGCTGGGCACGAACGGGCAGAGGTCGTAGATGTTGTCCACGAAATCGCCGTCGATGTCAAAGTCGCACGGGTCGCCCAGGCCGTCTCCGTCGAGATCCTCCTGCGCCGGGTTGGGCCACGAGGGGCAGTTGTCCACCGCGTTGTCGACCAGGTCCTTGTCCGGATCGGAATCACAGGAGGGGGCCGCTACAAAGGGGCACGGATCCCCGACGTCCGGGATGCCGTCGTTGTCCCCGTCTTCGTCGCAGCCGTCCCCCTGCCCGTCCCCGTCGCTGTCCAACTGGTACTTGTTCGGGAACACGGGGCAGTTGTCGTACCCGCTGGGAGCGCCGTCGCCGTCCACGTCGTCGTCGCATTCCGAGCCGATCCCGTCCTTGTCGAAGTCGCACTGGTTGCCGTTCGATACGGTCTCGCAGTTGTCATAGATGTCGGGCTTGCCGTCGTTGTCGTCGTCCGGGTCGCAGGCGTTGCCGAGCCAGTCGCCGTCGGAATCGGCCTGGAACGGGTCGTATTCCAGCGGGCAGTCATCCCACACGTCGGCCCAGGCGTCGTTGTCGTTGTCGTCGTCGCACTCGTTCGAGATGCCGTCGCTGTCCGAGTCGATGTGCGCGGGTGCGGAGTCGAGCGGGCACAAGTCGATGATGTCGAGCAGCCCGTCGCCGTCGTCGTCGTAGTCGCACGAGTTGCCCAGGCCGTCGCCGTCGGTATCCACGGGAACCGTCCCCGGCGGATCGTAGTTGAGCGGGCAGAGGTCGAGCTTGTCGGGAATGCCGTCGCCGTCATCGTCGTCGTCGCAGGCATCTCCGATTCCGTCGTCGTCCTTGTCCCACTGGTCGGGGTCGTAGACAAGCAGGCAGACGTCCGCGATGTCCGGGATGCCGTCGTTGTCGTCATCCGGGTCGACAATGTCGAGCAATCCGTCGCCGTCGGTATCCACCTCTTCCGGTGGGGGAGGAACGTCTTCGCCGATGTCCCCGGACGCGTCCTGGCCCGGAGACTCCGGGGATTCCCAGGTGAGCTGACAGCCGTCGACCCCCTGGGTCCAGAGCAGAGCGAAAAGGGTGGCTCTCAACAGCATGGAACACCCCCCGGATTCGGCCGGCTCCCATGATAGCCATTCCCGCGACTTCTGAACAGGGGGAAGCGCGCCCGGGCGCGACGGGGGCCGTCTCCCGGGTTGCCCAGGTCAAAGCCGCCGCAGGACCGAGACGACCACTCCCTGCACGACGGCCGAGCGGCCCGACTGCTCGTCCACGCAGATCGGCGCCATGTCCGGGTTGGACGGCTGGAGCCTTACCCGCCCCTCCTCCCGGTAGAGCCGCTTGACCGTGGCCTCGTCCTCGACGAGAGCGACCACGATCGTTCCATCCGGCGCATCCTCCTGCGCCTTGACCACGATGACGTCGCCGTCGAGGATGCCGTCGCCCACCATGCTGTCTCCGGTCACCCGCAGCGCGAACAGGCCCCCCGACGTGTGCACGAACAGGGGGTCGATCAAAATCCGGCCATCGAGGTTTTCCTCGGCCAGCAGCGGAACGCCGGCCGCGATCCGCCCGACCAGCGGAATCGAGAGGAGCCGAGGCGCGGGAGAGGGTCCAGAGGCAGGAGGCCTGCCCGCAGCGGCTCCGAGCCTTCCCGCGGCTCGTCCCGGCGTTCCCGCGGCTCGTCCCGGCGTTCCCGCACGCACCGCCGGAAGCGAGATCCCCCGGGAGCGGGAGCGGTCCCGCACGATGGCTCCTTTCCGCTCGAGCGCGGCCAGGTGGTCGTTGACCGCGTTAGTCGACCGGATGGACAGCCCCGCACCGATGTCGCGAAGCGTCGGCGGGTATCCGTTCTCGGAGAGGAACCGTTCGATGAAGTCGAGCACCTGTTGCTGACGGGCCGAAAGCTCCACGGCTCCTCCCCCCGAAATCCAGCCTCATGTTACTGAACAAAGGTTCAGGATGCAAGCACTCCTTTCGTCCGCGTCCGCACGAAATTTGCGTTGATCGGTCGGCGGCCCGTGCTTATGATGCCGGCGACGGAGGGAGCGGAATGTTCTCGGGGGTCTACTTCATCCTGCTGCTCGGCGCCCTGATCCTGGTGCATGAGCTCGGCCATTTCGTCGTGGCCAAGCTGTCCGGGGTCCGCGTGCTCACCTTTTCGCTCGGGTTCGGCCCGGCGCTCCTGCGTCGCAAGTGGGGGGATACCGAATACCGGCTCGCCGCGATCCCGCTGGGCGGCTATGTCCGCATGTTCGGGGACGAGCCGGATTCGGACGTTCCCCAGTCGGAACGAGGGGCCGCGTTCAACTACAAGCCGCTTCCGTTGCGCACCGCGATCGTCCTGGCCGGGCCGGTCATGAATCTGCTCCTGCCGTTCGTGGTGTTCTTCCTGATGTTCGTGTCGCGCTCCGAGCTCGAGCCCGCCTACATCGGGGCGGTCAAGGGGGGAGGTCCCGCGGCCGAGGCGGGGCTCAGGGCAGGGGACCGCGTGGTCCGCATGGATGGCGAGGAGATCGCCTACTGGTGGGAGCTCGAGACCCGGATCAACGCTTCCATCGGGCGGCCGATCGATATCGAGGTTGCCCGCGGGGAGGAGACGTTTTCCACCACGGTGGTGCCCGAGACCGTGGAGGTGGAGCGCTACCCGCAGCTCGACATGAAGGAGAAGGAAGGGCGGATCCAGGTGATTCCGCTCGAGGCCAGGCCGCTTCTCTGGGTCCCTCCGGGCAGCGGTGCCGAGGCGGCCGGGCTCGAGCACTGGGACCGGGTGCTGTCCGTGGACGGGAAGCCCGTGCAGGCGTTCTCTCAGGTCGAGCAGCTCCTTGCCGGCAGCGGACCGCACACGTTGACGGTCGTCCGGGAAGTACCGCTGGCGGTGCTCGGGCACGTGCTGTTCAACGGCTACGGCAAGCCGTTCGAGGTGGTCCTGCCCGACGGCGCGGGGGCCGGGCTTGCCGACGCCGACCTGGTCGTGCATTCCGTGGATGCCGGGACTCCGGCGGAGAGCATCGGGCTGAAGCGCGGCGACCGGATCCTGACCGTGGACGGCGAGTCGTTCCCGTTCTGGTTCCTGGTGGAAAGCTACCTGGCGGAGAACGTGGAGGAGGAGCACGAGCTGGTCTGGACCGACGGTCGGGAGGAGCACAGGGCGAAGTTCTCACTCGTCCCGTCCACCGAGAAGGGGGAGTTCAACGAGGAGCGCAAGGTCGTCGTCTTCGGCGTGCACAACCACGCGGACCTGGGGGCTCCGGCCGACATCCCCAACCAGGACCGGCTGGCGTACGCGTTCCGGTTCACCGGGATGGCCGTAAGAGACGCCTTCGAGATCACGCTGGCCAGTCTCGGCGGGTTGCTCGTGGGCAAGGTGCCGATTCGGGACCTGGGCGGGCCGATCCTCATCTACGACATGGCCTCAAAGACCGAGAAGTACGGCTGGGAGTTCTTCTTCAACCTGATGGCATGGCTGTCGATAAGCCTTGGCTTGATCAACCTGTTCCCGATTCCGGTGCTGGACGGCGGCCACCTCTTCTTCTTCGCCATCGAGGCGGTGATCCGCAGGCCGGTGCCGATCCGGGTGCGGCAGGTAGCGGCCTACTTCGGGCTGGCCGTGATCCTGCTCCTGATGGTGGTGGTGTTCCGCAACGACATCATGCGGAACTGGGACACGATCACGGGGTGGTTCCGGTAATGGGGCTTCGGGCAAGCGGACGCAGAGAGCGCCATGCAGCGGCGGGGCTGGCCGGGACCGGCCCGCTCCTGCTGAGCATCGATACGTCGGGAAGCCGGCTCAACGTGGCCCTGTCCCGCGGCTCTGAGCTGCTGGCGTTCCACAGTGCGCTGCATCCGTTCTCTCATGCGGCAGCGTTGCTGCCCGTCATCGACCTCCTGCTGGAAGGGCAGCGGGTGACCGTTGCCGACCTCGAGGGGGTGGGACTCTGCATCGGCCCCGGCTCGTTCACCGGGTTGAGGGTGGGCATGACCACGGCAAAGGCCATCGCGGCGCCGGGCCGGTTGCCGGTTGCCGCGGTGACCTCCACGCTCCTTCTTGCTGCCGGAAGCGGAGCAGCCGGGCTGGTGGCCCCGCTGATCGACGCACGCCGGGGAGAGGTTTACTCCGCGCTGTACCAGGTGGGAGCGACCACGCATGGCCCCTGCGGAACCGATGCAGAGCTCCCGGTCGAGGTGCTGGCGCCGGAGGCGGGTACGCCGGAGGGCAGCCTGGCCCGGGTGGTGGAGGCATCGGCGGGGCCGGTGACGCTGGTTGGGAGCGCGTGCGTGACGTACGCTGCGCTCTTGCGGGACAAGGGGGCCGACCGCATCGCGCTGGCCCCCGCATCCCGTTGCTCCATCTCGGCGGAGGTGCTGGCGCAGCTCTGCTCGCAGCGCCTGAAGGCCGGCCTCACCGCCGACGCCGGCCAGCTCGAGCCGTTGTACGTGGGGCGTCCTCCCATCCACGGAAAATAGGCACTCGCCTTCCGGACGAGCTCGGGCGCCCCGGCGGGACGTCCTCCCATCCACGGAAAACAGACTCTACGCAGAAAGGTATCTCTCGAGCCGGCGCATCCCTTCGTCGATGTCGTGGTCGGTGACGGCAAAGCTCAGCCGGAGGAAGCCTGGGGCACCGAAGGCCTCGCCGGGGATGGTGCTGACCCCTCCCTCCACGAGGAGCCCCTCGCAGAGCTGCATGGTGTCGCCTGCCCGCCGTCCCGGGCCGACGTGGGCCGAGACGTCCAGGAACAGGTAGAACGCACCCGTGGGCGGGATGACGCTCACCCCGGGGATGGCCTCTGCCAGCGCCCGCATGCGATCCCGGCGCCGCTCGAGGTCCGAGATCCAGGCCGCGGTGAGCGCCGGTCCCTCGTGCAGAGCGACCGCAGCGGCTTTCTGAGCGATCGAATTGGGGCACGACGTGGCATGGTCCTGGATGCGCGTCATGGCCCCGATGGCCTCCTTCGACCCTGCGGCGAACCCGATCCGCCAGCCCGTCATCGAGAACGTCTTGGACACTCCGTTGATCAGAACCGTCCTGTCCCTCAGCTCCGGGATGGAGGCGGTCGATGCGAAGTTCATCCCGTCGAACAGCAGGGTGCAGTAGATGTCGTCCGACAGGATCCAGATCTCCTTGTCCTTCAGCACCTCGGCGAGCGACAGCAGGTCATCCATGGTGTAGGTGACCCCGGTCGGGTTGCTCGGAGAGTTGAGCATGAGCGCTGTGGTCCGGGGCGTGATTGCGGCCTTCAGCTTCTCCGGAGTCAGCTTCAGGCCATCCTGGACCGTGGTCACCACCGGCACGGGGGTGGCCCCGGCCAGGTGCACCATCTCGGGGTACGACGTCCAGTACGGGGTGGGGATGATCACCTCGTCCCCTTCGCCCGCGGCCATCATGATCGAGTTGAACAGCACCTGCTTGGCCCCGGAGCTGGCCATGACGCGGTCGGGGGTGTAGTCGAGCCCGTAGACGCCCTTGACGTACCGGCAGATCGCCTGCCGCAGCTCCGGGGTTCCCGCCGTGGCGGTGTAGCGGCACTCGCGGCGGTCGATGGCTCCGTGTGCGGCCTGGCAGATCAGGTCCGGGGTGTCGATGTCCGGCTCTCCGACCCCCAGCGACACGATGTCGCGTCCCTGCTTCTTCAGCTCGAGCGTGCGGGCGTTGAGCCCCAGCGTGACCGACGGCGACACCTTGGATACCCTGGATGCGAACCTCATTCTCCCCCTCCCACCTTCTCCGTGAGTCGTTTGCGCACGGTTTCCGGGACGAGCCCGGCGACGCACCCCCCGAGGCTGGCCACCTCCTTGACCAGGCGGGAGCTGACGTAGAAGTAGTCGGCCCCGGTCATCAGGAAGAAGGTCTCGGCCGCGGGGAGGAGCTTGCGATTCATGTTGGCCATCTGGAACTCGTACTCGAAGTCGGAAACGGCCCTCAGCCCCCGGATCACCGCATTGGCCTTGCGCCGCT
>VGRX01000021.1 GCA_016875215.1 Deltaproteobacteria bacterium | reverse complement strand
TGTTCAGCGATCTCAAGGACGAGCAACTCCTCGAGGCGTTCGACTGCCCCGAACCCCTCTGGATGCTGCGCCGGTACAACGTGGCATTGGCCCAGGGGCTCCTGTTCGACGCGGTGCGGATGGACGTCACGCTGGAATCGCCTTCCCCGCAGCGCCTTCGCCAGGTCTTCCGCTACCTCAAGTTCTGGGGCCTCCTGTTCACGATCCAGGAGACGGAGACCGGGATGATCATCCAGGTGGACGGGCCGCTCTCGATCCTCGAGCAGACCCGGGCATACGGGGTCCGGATGGCCAGCTTCCTGCCGGCGCTTCTCCTGATGGATGCGTGGGAGGTGGCCGCCGATGTCCGATTCCGGCGGCGGCGCTACACGTTCCGCCTCGACCCGTCCGCCCGGCTCGTGTCCCACTACCCGGACAAGGGTGCCTGGACCCCGCCCGAGCTGCAGCAGCTCCTCGACCGCTTGCGCGAGCTGGCACCGCCCCGGATTACGGTCCAGGACGGCCGGTCCGTGGTCTCGTTGGGCGGACGCGAGGTGTTCGTTCCGGACTTCGAGCTGGCCGCGTCCGATCGTTCGGTCGGCGTCGAGATCGTCTGGCCCTGGCGCAAGCTCAAGTGGAACCGGTACTACGAGCTGTTCGGGGCCCATGCCCCCGAGAACGCGTTGCTCTGCGTCCCGCAGAAGCTGGTACCCGCCACGTTCCTGAAGAAGTGCTCGGACCGGAGGCTCCTCTTCTACCGCGCCACTCCGCCGGCGGACAAGATCCTGGCATCCGCCGGGGAATCCCTGTCATTGCGGGGCGGCAAACTGCTGTGAGCCCGGGGACGGCCGGGCCGCTTGGGAGGCTGTTCGAAATCGCTTCGCCAAGTGCGGTCGTAGCGGCGAAGTAGTTCTGGGCAGCCTCCTGAGATTCGAAAGCGCATCTGCCGGTCTCTCACGGCGGCGGGGACAGGGCAGCCCGCGGACCTCATGCCAACTTCCCATGATCCAGCTCGCACCTCGCTGGCTGAGCGATCTGCCGATCCGGCTCAAGGGAAGCCGGCATCATTCCTGGAAGCTCTGCCGGACCTTCTCGCAGTCCACCACCGGTGCGCCGGCCGGGTTGCGGAACGGGGACCAGCAGTACTCGACCAGGAAGGAGAGCCGCACCCGCGTCCTTCAAGGCCCGCAGCAATCGGATCATTGACTGGTACGGAGATGTTTCGTAGCATTTCAATCGGCAGACTTGGAGATCGACGCGATGCGCGGCTCGAGGACATCCACGTTTCATTCCTGGCTTGCCGCCCTGCTGGCGCTGTCCTGTCTCGGCGGGCAGTCGGGATTCGGCGTCTGCCTGAGCCTGCAGCACGAGGCGCACGTGGTTCCGCTCGGGGCCTGCCACGACCACGACGGGATTGTGCTGACGCACGATGCCCCGGGGGAGCCCCACGAGCGGTTGCCGATCCGCCACGGCGGGCACTTCCACGAGATCGAGCACCATGAGAGCTCACCGGAGTCCTGTGCAGGCGAGGGGTGCTGCATCGACCTGCCTCTGCCGCACAACGTCGACCTGCCGCGCCGGGCCGGGCTGATCTTCCGGCCCGTCCAGTCCGTTGCCGCCCACTTCGCACTCGCGGCTCCTGCTGCCGAGCCGTGCGTGGCACTGCGTTTCCAGCGGCTTGTCGTGCCGCCCGGTCCCCCCGGATCGGGGCGCCTGATACCCCTTCGGATCTAGGAGCGTCTCTCCGGCCCGAGCGTTCCATCGACTCGGGCACTTGCCGACGAACCTGCAACGAGTGCCCCCGGTCGCTTCGGACGCGTCACGTGCACAACCGTGATGCCCTGAAGCAGGGCGGGAGACCACGGAGGAGGGAATGACGCGGATTGGAATCGGGATGCATTGGCTGGTAGCGCCCCTGGTCGGGTGTCTGGGAATGGCAGCGGACCCCGCCGCGTCCCAGGAGATTGCAAGTCGGGACATGGCCGCCCGGCACGATGCCCTGGACGCGGATACCGCGGTGCGGATGGCGCTCGAGACAGACCCGCGGCTCGCTGCCATGGAGCTGGAGGCCGCGGCCGGCCGGGCCGAGGCCGCTTTCGGCGGCAGGTGGGAGAACCCGAGCCTGGCCGTCGAATGGGAGGAGTTCGGGCTCGCCCGGCCCATGTGGAGGCGCTCGGAGCTCACGGTCCTGCTCGAACAGCCGATTCCGCTGGGAGAGGCGGGCGCTGCCGAGCGGCAGCTCGCAGCCACCCGTGCGGCACGAACCGAGAGCCGGCGACGGCTGGCCCGGGTCAGCCTGGCCGTACAGGTGCGGGAAGCTCACCTGGCGGCCCTGGCGGAGCAGGAGCGGATCGACCTGCTCGTCGAATCGCTGGCCGTGGCCGGACAGGTGCGGGATGCGGTCCGGGCGGCCATCGACGCCGGGAGCTCCGCGCCCGCAGATGAACACCTGGCGACCGCGGAGTACCGTGCCGAGGAGCTGGCCAGGCGAAGGGCGGAGGCGAGGCTGGCCATGCGCAAGGAGCACCTCGCCGCGTTCTGGGGAGCGGAGGGGGACTGCATCGGAAGGCTGGTCGGCTCGCTCGACCCGCCCGGTCCCTCTGCCCCGGTCCGGCCGTCGACCCTTGACCCTGAGGCCGCGCTTGCCCTCGTGCCGGGAGCCGCTCTGATGCGGGAGAGGCGGGCTGCGCTCGAGCTCGAGCAGGCACGCCGTATTCCGGATCTCACCCTCATCGGAGGGGTCCGGGGAATCGAGGGATTCGGCGAGCAGGCTTTCGTGGCGGGGCTCTCCGTTCCTCTCCCCGCCTGGAATCGGAACCGGGCTGGAATCGAGGCCGCCGCCCTCCAGGTGCGCCGAGCTGCTGCTCTCGTCAGGATGGAGGAGCGCGAGTGGCGACGCCAGATCGGGGAGCTCGAGGCCGCCATCCACCAAGCCCGTCTTGACCATGACGGGATCCGCGACGGCGTGCTGCCCGAGCTCGAGGCCGGGTTCAAGGCAACCCTCGAAGCATTCCGGGGAGGGGATGCCAGCAGCCTCGATGTCCTCGATGCGCAACGCCGCGTGCTGGCGGTCAGGATTCAGATGCTCGACTCCGCAGAACAGCTCCTTGCCGCACGCATCCGGCTGGACAGCCTCCTTCTGCAATCCGGAGCGGCCATTCCGAGAAACGACTCAGACGCTACTGCCGGCTCGACGCCGACTCGAGACGCCCCGTCGACTGCCCCATCACCGGAGGAAGGAAGATGAACCACACGACCCAGGACATCCGGGCCCGCGTTGACTCGAATTCGAGACCTGCCCCTCTCGATGGCTTCCCCCAAGGAGAGCACAGGGACTCAGCGTCTCCTGGTGGGGGGGGGACCGCAGCGGGACGCTGTTCGCAAAAGGCCCCCGGGACCTGTCGCAGCCCTGTCTCCAGGGCGGGCCTGCTCGCTGCGTTGCTGCTGGTCCTGGGATGCAAGGGCGAGGCAGCTCAAGACCACCCGCCGGCACCGGAAGGCACCGTCGCAGAGACGGGCCACGGACATGGGGAGGAAGCAGGCCACAAGCATCGGCCTGCATCCGAAGGCTCCGGTGCGGAAGGTGGGGCTTCTTCAGCGCCCGAGGGCTCGGAGGAGGGGTGCGAGCATTCACGTTCGCACGAAGGCTCCGGTGCGGCAGTCGGGTTTCCGCCTGAGCCCGAGGGCTCGGAGGAGGGGTGCGGGTGCGGGCACGCACCTGCGACCGAAGGATCGGCTGCGGCGAGTGGACACGAGCATGGGGGAAGCGGAGCCGACCTGGCACGGAGGGCCGCGGTGCCGTGTGAGCACTCAATCCCCATCGGCGAGTGCGACGAGTGCCGCTACGAGGTGGGGCTCGTCAAGGTACCTCAGGACGTTGCGGCCAGCCTGCTGGAGGCGATGGAAGTCAACGAGCGGGCGGAACCCGACCACAGTCTCAGGCTGCGGTGCGAGGCGGGAACCGACCGGCTGGCCACGGCAGAGATTGCCGCTGCGCTGGGGGGACGGATCGAACGCATCGTCACTACCCTGGGACACAGGGTCCAGGTCGGCGACGTGCTCGTCGTCCTTCAGTCGCAGGAGGCCGCTGCCGCCCGCCTGGAGCACATCCGGGCGCACCAGGACCTCGACCTTGCCCGTCTCGACCTCGAGCGGGTCGAGAAGGTGCACCGCAGCCTGAAGGAGATCGTGGCCGGTCTCGGAGGCGCCGAGGCCGAGAGGGCGGCCCTGGGGGGAACCCTCGATGTCGCAGCCTTCTCGGGGCTTCCGGCTGGAAACCAGAAGGCGAAGCTGCTCGTGGCGTTCAACGAATTCCAGGAGGCGGCTCGCCTGGCACGGATCGAGAGAATCCGGGCGGCGGAAGGGAATCGGCTGCTCGGGCGCAGGAGCTCCGAGAACCGGCCGGGGAAGCCGCATCCGCGGGATCTCTGCGATCTGGCGGGTCCTCCTCCGGCCCCAGGCGCCTGCGAGGAGCGGCCCGGTACCGGGCAGGGGGGGCCGGCGGCCTCACCCGCGGGCGGCAGCAACGGCAACGGCTCGGGACCGTACGCAGGAGAGTGGCGCCGCCTGCTGGCCGAGGCGCGGGAGACACGCGATCTCTCACGCAAGGACAAGGAGCGGATCGAGGGGCTGGTGCGCAGCGGCGTACGAAGCGCCCGGGAGCTGGATGCCGTGCGCCGCGATGTGGCCGTGGCCGAGGCAGCGTACCGGGCCGCCCGCGAGACTGTGGCCCTGGATGTCGACCGCCTGGAGGTCCAGGCCGAGGCATCTCTGCGGTCCGCCCGTATCCGGCTCGAGGGCGAGGTAGAGGAGATCTCGCTCCACCTCGAGGCCGAGCTGGCGCGGGCCAATCGGGCCGTGGGGACGGCCCAGGCAGACGAGGCGCTGGCGCACCAGGCGCTCGTCCAGCTCGGGCTGACGGAGGAGATCATGGAACGGGACGTCGTTTCCCCTCTGCCTGTGCCGCAGTCCCTGGTCCGGGCCGACGAGGGCGGCGCTGCATCGGCCCCCGGTGCTGCCGGTGCGACGGAGCCCGCCCTCCCGGAAGGGAAGGCCTTTCAGGCCGGGGCGTCGGCCCCCGCTGCCGTCGGGATGCAGGAGCTGTGGCGCCTGGAGGTGAAGGCGCCGGTGGCTGGAACGGTAGTCAAGCAGGCGGTCTCCGTGGGAAGGACCGTGGCCCGGGGAGAGCCGCTCCTCACCCTGTCCGATACCCGGTCAGCCTGGGTGTGGTGCGACCTCTATCCTCAAGACCTGCAGGTGTTGGGAGACCATCCGCTTCCCCTTCCCGCCACGTTGGATGGGGCCGGGTTGCCCGACGGTGGCGTTGCCGGGAACCTGGACTACGTCGAGCGATCCGCCGATCCCCACACCCGTACGGTCAAGGCACGCATCGTCGTGACCGGTGATGCAGTCCGTCCCGGGACGTTCGTATCGGCCCGCGTGGCGGTCGGCGAGGCCCGGCGGGGCCTGCTGCTCCCCGAGGAATCGGTGCTGAGCGACGGGGCCGAGCGATTCGTGTTCGTCCGCTGGAAGGGGGAGCTGTGGGCCAAGCGGGACGTGGATGTCCAGCCTGCCGGCGACGGGCTCGTTCGCATCGTCTCGGGCCTGGACGTCGGCGACTGGGTGGCGGTTCGCGGCGGTTTCTTCCTGAAGAGCGACGTGCTGCGCGAAAGAATGGGGGCCGGCTGTGCAGACTGATATCCTATCGCTGCTGCTCGGCCGAAGGACGGCCGTTGCCCTGGTTGCTGTCACCATCGGCGTCGCAGGCTACCTGGCCTGGGACGCGTTGCCCATCGATGCCTTCCCCGATGTGACCAACGTGCAGGTCATGGTCCTGGCCAGGGCGCAAGGCATGAGCACTACCGAGGTCGAGCGCCAGGTGACCTACCCGATCGAGGTCGCGCCGGGGGCGCCATGGGGGGCGTGCCCCAGGTGCGCCAGGTGCGATCGCTGACGCGAAGCGGGCTTTCGCAGGTGGTCGTCATCTTCGAGGACGGCGTGGACATCTACTTCGCGAGGCAGCAGGTCCACGAGCGGCTGTCCCAGGCACGGGAAAGCCTGCCCGAGGGCATCGACGCGGAAATGGGGCCGATCAGCACGGGGCTGGGCGAGATCTACGGCTACACCATCGAATCCGGGCATACCTGCGCAAAGCACCCGAGGGTCTGGCAGGAAGCCCCGGGGAAGTGTCCCCATGACGGCCTCGACCTGGTGAAGCCCGATCACTCCCTGGCCGACCTGCGCTCCATCCAGGAGTGGCTGGTCGCACCGAGGCTTCGGGGTGTTCCCGGGGTCAACGAGGTCAACTCGCTGGGCGGATACGTCAAGACCTTGGAGGTCGCTCCGAGGGCCGATCGGCTCGTCGAGTTCGGGCTTACCGTGCGTGACGTGGTCGAGGCCGTGGCCGCCGGCAATGCCAACGAAGGGGGGGGCTTCATCGCCCGAGGGGACGAGCAGAGCTACGTCGTGTCCCGGGGCCTTCTGACCGGGGCCGGTGACCTCGAGCGCACCGTTGTGAAGTCCGAAGGCGGGACGCCCGTCCTGCTGGGCCAGGTGGCCGACGTGCGCGAGGGCTCGCTGCCTCGCCAGGGAGCCGTCTCCCGCGACGGCAAGGGAGAGGCGGTCGCCGGCATGGTGATCCTCCTCAAAGGGGAGAACTCCAGGGTTGTGGTGGACCGCGTCGTCGGCGAGGTCGAGGACATCCGCCGCTCTCTTCCTGCAGGCACGAACATTGTCCCGTTCTACGACCGGACCGATCTCATCGGGGCCTGCATCGGCACGGTGCGTGATGCTCTGGTCGAGGGAGCGGGCCTGGTGATCATCGTGCTCCTGCTCTTTCTCTGGGATCTGCGGTCCGCGCTCGTCGTGGCCCTGTCCCTGCCGCTCACAGCGTCCCTGACGTTCCTGCTCATGAGGGCGCTGGGCGAGACGGCCAACCTCATGAGCCTGGGGGGGCTGGCCATCGCCGTGGGCATGGTGGTCGACGGAGCCATCGTCGTGGTGGAGACCATCCACTCCAACCGGCAACGCAACCCGGATATGGAGCGGCTGGCCTCCGCTGCGGCGGCCGTCCGCGAGGTGGCCCGCCCCATCACCTTCTCCATCCTGGTGATCGTGGCCGTCATCCTCCCCCTGTTCTCCCTCCAGGAGGTCGAGGGCAAGATGTTCCGCCCCATGGCGATCACGATAGCAGCGGCCATGGCCTCGTCCCTGGTCGTCGCGCTGGTGCTCGTCCCGCCGCTCGCCGTGCTGCTCCAGGGACGCGGAGGCGGCCGTGAAAACCCCGTCGTCCGAGGGCTGCTGGCGGTCTACGGCCCATCGCTCGACTGGTCGGTCCGGCATCGAATCCCTCTCGCCCTGGTCTCCGCAGGCTTTCTGGTCGGGACCGCCTTCCTGGTTCCCAGGCTCGGGACCGAGTTCCTCCCGCCGCTGGACGAAGGGACCATCGCGGTCAACGTGGTGCGATTGCCCAGCGCATCGTTGGATGGAAGTCTGGCGCAAGCCACGGTCCTCGAGAGGCTCATCCTCGAGTCGGTCCCTGAGGTCACGGGCGTCGTGTCCAAGACCGGTACGGCGGAAGTGGCCGAGGACCCCATGGGACCGGAGCAGAACGACTTCATGGTGAGCCTGGCCCCCCGGGACGAATGGAGACCCGGCCTCACGCGCGACCGGCTCATAGGCGAGCTCCAGGAGGTGTTCTCCAGGGTCCCCGGAATCCGGGCCTCGTTCAGCCAGCCGATTGCCCTGCGGGTCAACGAGCTCATCAGCGGGGTGAAGTCCGACGTGGCTCTGCGGATCTTCGGCGACGATGAGCAGACACTCAGGGAAGCGGCCGAGCAGGCTGCCCGGATCCTCTCCGAGGTCCCTGGGGCCGAGGATGTCAAGGTCGAGCAGTCCAGCGGAGTCTCCGAGATCGAGATCATCCCTGACCGGGAGGCACTTGCCCGCCACCAGCTGCGGATCCAGGATGTCAACGATCTCGTTCGGATCAACCTCGCCGGCGTTCCTGCCGGGCGCATGGTCGACGGGCAGCGCTGGAATCCAATCCGGGTGGTCTCCGCGGATGCGGCCAGGGGGGGGCTCGAAACCATCCGCAACCTCCCGGTCCTCACGCCGGCCGGGGCTAGGCTGCGCCTCCGGGACCTGG
Organism: Deltaproteobacteria bacterium; assembly: GCA_016875215.1. Classification (GTDB taxonomy): domain Bacteria; phylum Myxococcota_A; class UBA9042; order CAIXZC01; family CAIXZC01; genus CAITUV01. Next base: position 20,896 of record VGRX01000021.1, on the reverse strand, counting down.
CCGAGGTCAGGGAGGTGGAGGCGCCGGCGCAGCTCAGCCGGGAGCAGGGGCAGCGCCGCCTGATCACCGAGTGCAACGTCCGCGGCCGAGACCTTGGCAGCTTCGTCGCCGAGGCCAGGGAGCGGCTTGCACAGCTCGAGGCCGGGCTTCCCAGCGGCTATCGCCTGGCCTGGGGCGGCCAGTTCGAGAACCAGGAGCGGGCCACCCGCCGCCTCATGCTCGTCGTCCCGGCAGTTCTCCTGGTCATTGCGCTGCTCCAGTATGCTGCCATGGGCAACGCACGCAGCACCCTGCTGGTCGTCACCAACCTCCCGTTCTCCGTCGTCGGAGGCATCGGTACCATCTACCTGCTGGACATGCACGTGAGCGTGTCGGTCCTGGTGGGCCTCATCGCACTTCTCGGCATGGCCGTACAGCACGGAACCCTCGTCGTGTCGTTCATCGACGAGCTCAGGGCAGGCGGCCTGCCTCTGGCAGAAGCGGTCCGGGAGGCGTCGAAGCGCCGCTTGAGACCCCTGCTCATGACCAAGCTCACGTCGCTGCTCGGCCTGGTTCCCATGATGCTGGCCCAAGGTCCCGGCGCAGACATCCAGCGTCCGCTGGCCGCTGTCGTGCTCGGCGGCCTGGCGTTCACGTCAGCCCTGAACCTCTACGTCGTGCCCGCACTGTACGGGTGGTTCCACCGCGAGCAAACAACCGGCCGATGAAACGCCGCGGATGCGCCGCTCAGAGGATGCGCCGGCGGTCGAGAGTGGTGCAGGCGCAAGGCGCGAGGCCGGGGTGCGAATGAGGCGTGGCTTACGCCACGTCGCAGTGAGCAGCCGGCCGATGAAACGCCGCGGATGCGCCGCTGTCGGCCGCCGGGCTAGAAGAGGAGCTGTGCTTGGAGTGTGACCTGGTTGGCTTTCTGGTCTTCCCAGACCTTTGCGTCGTTCACGGTCTTCTGAACCTGTGAGGTCAGGTTCGCGTACTCGAGCTTCAGGTTGGCGTTGTGCCCCTTGATGAACATGTTGACGCCGCCGCGGATGTTCATGATGTCGTTGCCATCCACGTCCGCATTGTACCACTCGCCGCCCACGATCGGCATGAGCGGGACCTTGAGGACCTCGAACCGGAAGCCCAGCTCGCCGAATGCCCCCATTCCCGTGCTTCCGTCCTGCGCAAAGGCACTCTGGTACTCCTTGGCCAGCGTACCCAGCTTCGGGCTGAAGTACTCCTCGCTCTTCTGGTTGTACCCGCGGTCGAAGTAGACGAAACCCACCTGGCCGGTGATGCCCATGGTCTCGTCGAGCGGGTAGTCGGCAAACACGTCCCCGGTGAATGCCTTGTAGAGAGCGGCATTGCCCTTGGAGTCGAACGTGGCCCCCGGCTGGACGTCGAAGCCGCCGCCGATGCTGAGCACCTTCTTGGCGCCCAGGTACGTGCCGCAGTAGAAGAAGGCATCCTCCACGTCGAAGAAGTTGACCGCGACGCGGCCGGTGAAGCGCGGCATGTCGTCTTCGTTCCGATTGGCCCGGGCGACGGGCTCCGTGGCCAGGTCCTTGTCATACTCCGTGCTGTAGTTGTCCGCTGTGATGTACTTGCTGCTGTCGGCCCGCAGCCCGTTGAACACGCCGATCCGGTAGTCCAGCATGTCGAACAGGATGCCCCGCGCCTCGACGCCGACGTCGCGCCAGACCTTGTCCGTAATGAACTTGCCGGAGAAGATGTTGTGGTAGTCCTGCCCGGCCAGCGATATCGCCCCCTGGCGGTTGTGGTGGCTGAACGGAAGCAGGATCATCCCGCCCGCGACTTTCAGCTCCTTGTACATCGCGAACTCCACGTACGCGTCCTGCGTGAACATGAAGTCGCCGAAGCTGCCGTTCTTCCCGAAGTTCGCGTTTTCGGTCTCGTAGAAGAAGTTGATCCACTTGTTGACCTTGCCCGCGAGCATCACCCGGGCGCGACGCAGGAAGAACTCGTTGTCCCAGCCGTCCTTCGTTATGTTGGCGTCCTCGGTGAACTGGGCCTGCCCCTGGAGCAGCAACCGCACCTTCAGGTCCGGCGCATCTGCATCCTCGGCCAGCAACCGGCCGGGAAGCACGGACAGGAGAACGAGTCCGACCAATCCAACCCACAGCTTCCGCATCTTGTCTCCTCCATCGAAAGGTAGTCAGTGGAACGCGTCAGAATCCGACCCTGCCGCGTGGTACAGGCGGCAATCTACACCCGGCCCCCCGGGGGTTCAATTCTTTTTTCCGGGGCAGGACAGCCCTCGTTCGTGGTATGTTCCGGACAGCCCCGCCGCGCGGCCGGGGCCGGGAGGCAGCATGAGCGAGCCTGGTTTCGAAGTCGCAGTCCCCATCGATGTCCGCTGGCGGGATCTCGACCCGCTCGGCCACGTCAACAACGCGGTCTACCTCACGTATCTCGAGCGGGGGCGGGTGGAGTACGTCCGCACCATGACGAAGAAGGAGATCTCCGCCCGGTCGTTCCGCTTCATCATCGCCCGTATCGAGATCGACTACCTGGCGCCGGTCAGGCTCAACGACGTGCCGGTCTGCCGCATCTCGATTCCCGAGTGGGGGCGCAAGAGCTTCACGTTCTCCTACGAGCTCTCCGATTCGCAGGGGGGGACTCTGTACGCACGGGCCCGCTCGGTTCAGGTGTGCTACGACTACGAGGCGCATGGGACGATCCCCGTTCCGGATGACTTCCGTGACGCCGTCATCCGGCTGCGGCAGGAGGCCGGGCTCGCGCCCCCGGCATCGTCCGGCCCGTCGGGGAGGCCCTCATGAAGCCCATCGTCACGGCATTCGCACTGACGGTCGTGCTCCTGGCCGCAGCGGCCGGCGCCGACGCCCACTCTCCGGACAGCCCTGTATCGCAGGGGCACTTCTCCGTAGGTCTCGGAGGGGGGCTGGACAGCAGCTCCGCTTCGGTCGGCCTCGGGTTCGGCTACTTCGTCCTGGACGGGCTCATGCCCGGCGTCCGCTACGTGTTCCAATGGGAGGGGCACGACCAGGCCCAGTACGACGCGTATCAGCACGACGTGAGCCTCTACCTCCGCTATTTCCCGTTCGACCTCGAGGCGGTCCTGCCCTTCCTGGTCGGTGAGGGAAGCTGGCTCCACTATTCCCAGGCCGGAAAGGGGGTGGAAGACCTGTCCCTGTCGCTGTGGAGCGCCATGGGCGGGGCTGGAGTGCTCGTGTTCATCGCCCGGCGTTTCTCGGTCGAGCTGATGGTCGGGATGCGTCACTACTTCGACGTCCCCTCCGATGTCGCGGGAGGATTCGACGAGAATCGGCTCGAGTGGAACCTGGGCTTCGGACTCTACTTCTGACGCGACTCAGAACGGCTTGAACTCCAACGCGAAATCGGGTACCCAGACCACCTGCTGCCAGGTCACCGGAAGGGCCTGCGGGCTCTCCGCCGATCCTGCGGACGTCCGAACCGTCAGCCCCAACGACTTCTTGGCCGGCGCCGAGCTGAACGCGACCAGGACCTCCGGCATCGTGTAGCAGGTCGATTTGGGGGGGAACCCCGCATTCCAGGTGCACGAAGCGAGCCAGCTCGTTTCGGACAGGACGTACGCCAGCGTCTGCCCGCCTCCGGGAGTCGCAATCGTGGTCGGTTTCGGAAGCGAAAAACCCTCTTCCCCGTAGCGGGTGCGGATGTCGAGCCCCACTTCCCCGCCGGCCGGAATCGTCATCTCATAGCCCTCAGGCAGGGGGGCCGGCATGCCGGCCTCGGGATCCGATGGGTGCACCGCCGCAAAAACGGTCTTCCCCCACCAGGCATCGGGAGCGAACTCAGGGGCCAGTCCGCACGCAGGATTCGCCGGCGGCGGCGCCTGGACCTTGCATTGCCCCGTCGGACAGGCCCCCATGCAGGCGCCTTCCTGCGGCAGGTAGACCCGGGACGAGAGCAGCTCCACCTTCTCCTGAGGGGCTTCGACCAGCTTCGCCACAGCCCCGACCGGCGTCGGGTTGACCAGCTTCTTCCGAGTCAGCAGCGCATCGTTGTCCGCCAGCGTATGCAGCACCACGAGGAACGGGCTGGCCACGTCGACGAGCGTGTCGTCCGGCCATTCCCCCAACGGGATGTCGACCAGGAACAGCGGCGGCGGCAGCACGTGCATCGTGAAAGCCAGCTCTCGGGTCGTGACGTTTCCGGCGAGGTCCGTCGCGGTCAGGACCAGCCGGTCCGGAATCAGCTCGTCCGCAAACGAGAACTCCGCAGCCGATGTGTCGGAGAACATCTCCAGCACGATCGGGATGGAGCGGGCGGACAGGGTGCACGGTGCCGACGCGAGGACGTTCGCCTTCAAGACCGTGTCCCCACGCAGGTAGGTCGCGACGAACGCCACCTGGGACTCGAAGCCTCCCGGCGGGCAGACGTCCTGCGTGGATATCGAGAAGACGGGCGCGTTCGCCTCCGTGAACGCCTGCCCCTTCTCCGGTGAGACCCTGGACGCGAACCGGGAGAACTCGGGGCACGTCACTGCACAGCTCACGTCGCCGAACGTGACGGTCGCAGTTCCGGCCAGGTCGTAGGTGACCTCCCCGGCAACGGGATCGAAGACGGCCTTGGCGCCGGCCTCGTCCTGGAAGGTCGAGTCCGAAAGCAGGATCACGGGAGGCGTGCCGTCCAGGACGAGCGCGAAGTTCATGCTGGCCTGGTTCCCGGCCTTGTCCAGCGCCATCAGCACCAGGGGCATGAACCCGTCCGGCGGAACAGACGGGAATTCGCCCGTGGCCAGGTACCCGTCCCCGGTCCCGGGCTTCACCGTCCACGCGGCCCCGCCTCCCTCGACGGCCACCTCCTCGATTCCGCTGTCCCCGTCCGAAGCGGTGACGAGCAGGGTGAGCACCTTGGCCGGCTTCAGCGATGCCTGGGAGTCCGTCACGCCCACGGTCGGCGGAACGCCGTCGAGCTGCCACGTGGCAGAGGCCTCGGTCTTCCTCCCCGCCAGGTCTGTTGCCACGACCTGCACCGTCACGTGAGTCACCTCTTTGCCCGTCGGCAGAGGGACCTGGAGCGTGCACTCGGCATCGCAGGTCTCCTGCCCCAGCGGGCCCTCCACCTCCACCGAGGCCACCCCCTTGTCGTCCGTCACCGAAACCTCGCCGGTCGGATCCGCTGGCGAGTACCACCCTCCGTCAGGAGGATCGAACGTGACCGAAGGCGGCTCGTCGTCCAGGCAGATGGGGGCTTCCAGCACCCCTTCGTTGCCGCAGAAGTCGTGGGCTGCCACCCGCATCGTGGCACCGTCCTCGACGCTGCCGGCCGGACAGCTCCACTTCCCATCGGACAAGGGGGTGCAGGCTTCCTCCGCACCCCCGATCGTCACCGCAACCGCCGCTATCCCCGATTCCTTGTCTGATGCCCCCACCACGAAGGCAGCCGGGGGCTCGGTGAAGCAGACGGCCGGGTCGGGTGCAACCTCCGGAACCGCAGGAGCATCACGGTCGAAGCGGTACTTGACGGTCAGCTCTGCCTGGTTGCCCGCTTCGTCGGTCGCCCGGTAGGCGAACACCACGTTGGGGTAGACCGGCTCAGCCGCGTCGTCCGGATTGACGAGGATCGTCACCGTAGCCTGCCCAGCATCGGCCTCCAGCTCGAGCACCTCCGGGAAGCTCCCCGCATCCGGCGTGATTCGCTCGAGCGTGGCCAGCTCGTGGTCTTCACGGACTTCGATCACGAGCTTCGCCGGCGCGCACAGGAGGCTGTCGTGAGGGGGCGAGTCCACGTCCACGGTGAGCTTCGGAGCGAGCGGGTCGAACAGCTTGCCCGGCACCTTGCCAAACAGCGGACCGTCGTCCAGGGACAGGCACTCATACATCCCGGACCGGCTGCCAAGCTCGTCGGCCAGAGCGCCGGCCCCCACGTAGGCCACCCACGAGTGCACCCCCTCGGCAAGCTGGAATCTCAGTGTCTCCACCGACAGCGGCTGCCCGCACACGAAGATCGGGCCGGCATTTGCCTTGCCCGGCACCGTGCCGGCCCCGTCGAAAAGGCCGTCCGCGATGTCGATGGCCAGGGCAGCGGTCAGCTCCTGGAAACCATCGTCCTTGCCGTCGCACAGGTCGTGCGCGAGCCGGGACAGACCCACCTGGGCAAGCGCCAGGGCAGCCTTTCCGCCGACCTCCCCGGCGAATCCCGCGTCAGGCAGCGTCGGCACGGTCCGTCCCAGCTCCGGCGGGGAGCCGGACAGCAGGTGCTGGCCAAGCCGATCTGCGGCCACCGGCAGCACCGTCGCCCAGTCCCTCTTGCTCAGGCCGTGGCTCGCGGGCTCGCGGGCGTAGGCCCTGGCAAGCTCGTACGTCAGGGTCGAGAAGGGTTCCACCACCACGATGTCATCCTGGGACTCCAGCCCGAACAGGAAGGCAGCCTGCAGCTCGTACCCCTCGCCGAGGTGGCACTCACGCTCCCAGGCTGGGTCGTGCCAGAAGGCACTCGCTCCGGAGGCCCGGACCAGGAGGAGGTCACCCTCCCAGACGCCGACCACGTCGACCGAGAAGTCCCCCTTCGGGCTCGTGATGCCGCCTCCGAGGCGCACCAGGCCGCCGTCGCCCTCGACACGATACACGTCGATTTCGGCGTCCGCCATGGGCTCCGGCACCAGGACCGCCCCCTTGAGCGTGAACTGGTATCCTCCGTCCTCGCGGGTACCGCCATTACATCCCAGGAGGGTCGCAGCGAGCAGCAGGGCCGTCTTCCAACCGGTGTCCGTCATGGCACACTCCGTCTCTACGGTTTCCAGTGCGACTGTAACCCAGGAATGGCTCCTGTCAAACCGTTGCGGTGGCCGCGGGTCTCAACATCGTCGTGTTGGCGACGATCAGACATGGCCGATTCGGCCGGTCAAGGCGGACATGTTCAGAAGTGGAGGGTGATGCTGAGATCTCCGGTGAGATGGTTGAGGTAGACGCTGCGGGTGGCGGGCAGGATGTCGGTTCCGTTGTCCATGTACATGCCCTTGTAGAGGACCCGGCCGCCCAGGCCGAGCGAGGGGGAAAGGCGCACCTCAACGCCGCCGCCGGCCTGCCAGCCTCCGCCGGTCATCTCCCTCCCCTTCAACCCTTCCTCCGAGACGGTGTAGAACCCCGCCCCTCCCTGGAGGAACGGCTCGATCCGCACCGAAGAGGGCATCAGGAAGTACTTCAGGTCGAGGGTGAGTCCCGAGAGGATTGCCTGGTCGTAGTGCTCCTGGAGGTTGGGGTCGGTGTCGTGGAAAGACATGCCTCCGCCCAGCTCCAGTGCGATCGACGGGCTCAGCCGCAGGCCGAGGAACAGCTCGCCGCCCCAACCGGTGCGGATGAAGCGGGTCAGGTCGTTGCCGGAATCGATCAGGTAGTCACCGAGGATCCCTCCCCCCAGGTAGAGCCCCAGGCGGTTGGGTGCGGAATCCCTCCTGGGGCGCGGGACCGGAGCCCACGTGCTTCGTCCGGGCTTCCTGCGATTGTAGGTCGAGTGCGCCACCGGCTGTGCGGCGACGAGGTCCGGGAGGACCAGGAGTGCCGCCAGCAGAACCAGCGGAGCAAGCATCATGCGTGTCATCGGTTCACCTCGCTACCAAGCCGTCCATGGAGTTCGAAACGGCCCGCAGACGCCCCGCCGCCGGGGCTATTCAACTTTCTTCCCGACGGTTCGTGCCCGGACCGTGCCCGCAAGGAAGAGCATCGCCGCCAGCAGGAGCACGGAACCCCAGGGGAGCGGAGCGCCCGCCGAGTCCGGTCCAGCCCCGCATCCTCCCTTGCTGGCCACCGGGGCCGCGTTCCCGTCCCCCGGAGTGGAGGGTGTTCCGTCCGTCGGCTTGGGAAGACATACCGAGAGCCCGCTCAGCTCCTCCACTCCGGTGCACTGCCGGTTCGAGCCGCAGATCGGCTTGGCCGGGTCGCACGGCATGCGGCACCTCCGCTTGTCGCCGTCATCGACGCAGAGCAGGGTTGCGCACTCGAAGTCGCTGGAGCAGGCGGCCCCTTCCTTGGAGGCTCCGGGCACGACGCATCCCCCCTCGTCGTCCGCGTTGAGCGGCATGCACCCGAGCCCTTCCGGGCAGGTCGGCGAGAGGACGTTGCACGCTTCCCGGCACACGCTCGCGACGCAGACCTTGCTTGCACACTGCTCGTTGGCCGTGCACGATGCGCCGACCGGGTAGGCGCCGTCCTGGCTGATGCATACGCTCCCGTACGGGGAGCCGGTGCCGCATAGGAACCCCTCCGGGCAGACGCCTTGCAGGCACGGAACGAGACAGACGGCCGCACCGCTCGGGGACCAGCAGATCTGCGACGTGCACTCCATCGAGGAGAAGCAGGTCTGACCGGTTCCCTTGCCCAAAGGCATGCAGAGGCCCGCAGGCTGTCCGTCGTAGAACACGCACTCGGTCCCGTTCGGACAGCTTGCCTGGCTCGAGCATGCCGCCCGGCAGAACTTCTTGTCCACGCCGGGCAGCGGGGCGCAGTATCCGGACAGGCACTCGGGGTGGTGCATGCACCATGCCCCTTCGGGCTGAGGGACCGGAGCCGGCAGGCATGCCCCGCTCGCACCGCCCACGGACATGCAGGTCGTTCCGGCCGGGCACTGAGGGGCCGCAGGATTGCACGTCTTGCGGCATGTAGAGGCCCCGACCTCGGAATCGAAGTAGCAGTAGCCGCTCTGGCATTCCCAGTTGGCCTGGCAGGCCATGCCGTCCTTCTTCTCGGGCAGTCGGGCCAGCGGCACGCATCCGCCATGGGTGCCCGACGGATCTCCGGGAACCGGGATGCACTTGCCCCCCGAAGGACAGAGGCCATCCATCGGATTGCACTTGTCCCGGCAGTACTTCTTCTGCGACGCGAAGTCCGGGAAGCAGAGCCCGGACTTGCAGTCGGTTCCGGCCTCGCACGGAAGACCGTTGTCCTTCTTGGAAACGGTACCCTTGATGCATGCACCCTGGCCACCCGAGTATTTCACGCAGGTGTAGCCGACCGGGCAGCCCGTCCCCCCGTCGACGTCGGTGCAGTACTTGCTGCAGTAGAACAGGCCGGTCAGACAGAAGTACGGGCTGATGCACTCGCCGGCGAAGTAGCAATCCTCCCCGAACGTCTTGGTCCCGTCCACCTTGAAGCAGATCCCATCGGACTGTCCCTCTGTCGGGTAGCACCCGAACCCGTCCGGGCAGTCCTGCGCGCTCACCGAGCACCAGGACGAGCACCAGAAGCCCTGCTGGGTCTTGACACAGAAATAGGGGGACTTGCAGTCGGAATCCGAGTTGCAGGTTGCCCCGAGCTCCCCTTTGCCCGTGCTGGCCTGGGCCACGCATTTCCCGCCCTGGCACTTGTACTTCGACGCGTAGAATTCGTCCCCCTGTGCGTTCTCGGAGATAACGTACGGGCATGCCGAGTCGGAGGCGCAGGTATACGGTGTCGCCGGGTAGAGGAAGCAGATGCCGCTCTTGTCATCCTGGTGGAGCGAAGCGCTCTTGCCGTACGGGTCCACGTACGGGGCCATGGTCGGCGGATCGGACTCGCTGAACTGGAGATTGTGGCCAAGGCCGAAGAGATGGCCGATCTCGTGGATCGCCACGCTCTTGACATCCATGGAGTACCAGGTGTTGCCTTTCGTGTTCCACGAGATAGTCCCGTTGAACGCGATGTCGGCCTCCTGCAGCACACCGCTGAAGTTGTACAGCGGTGACGTGACGCCAAGAACGCTGGCCCCGTACGGCCAGTAGCCCTCCTTCCAGATCAGCTCGTTCTGTCCGTTGGCCTCGGCACCGGTGGACATGACCGTTGTGATCAGCGTCGTGCCGGTCTGCTTGAACTTCAGGTACGAGCAGGTGACGCCCTGCCAGTCGTTGAACGAAGCCACGACAGCAGCGAGATCCGAGCCATCGTTGATCCCGGACCAGCCGCTCTGGTCGAGCACATAGGGGACCTCCTCGACGCCCCATTTCACCTCCTTGCCTCCCGAGGTACTGATGCTGAAAGCGAGAAGATCGCCGGTGGGCAACAGCAGGGCCGGAAGCCGGACGAGCCGGAGGGCCGCAGCATGCAGGTTCATTGGGCCCTCCTCAACGTGCCTGGAGGTCGTGAACGCGCCGGAACAGGTCTTCCAGCGGGACGGCGTCTTCGAGCGCTCCGGCCTCGATCGTCGCCGAGTCCCGCCCCCTGCGCACGACCGACAGCCCGGAAAGATCGCGACGGGCCAGCTTGCGCCCCTCCCCGTCCCGCCCAACCCGGTACCTGCCCTGGCCCATCCCGTTGAGCACGAGCTCGACCCCGGTTGACTCCAGGAAGAGGACCACTTCGCCCCCCTTCCGAAAACGGGGCTGGCCCGGGATCTGCAGGGTGTGACCGTCCGCGCTCCCGCCGACCAGGCGGAGGTGGAATTCGCATCCCGGGTTGGCCCCCTTCAGCACGCGATGGACCGTGAACGTGACGTCGGTGACCAACCTCGGCCGCTCAGCGGAGCCGAGGTTCTTCGCGGCAACCTCTTCCACCGTGCCGTGGAAGATCAGCGCCGACGTGTGGACCAACGAATCCAGGTCGAGGTAACGGACCGTCGTCGCAGCGGCCGGGTTTGACGAGCAAACGAGCAGGAAGAACAGGAGCGCCAGCAGCTGTCTCATGGCCGTACCTCCGCAGGACCGGGCGCATTATGCCAACGGGGGAGAAGCACTGCAAGTCCGGAAAGAGCCGGCGGTCCACAAGCGACGGCACCGAAACGGCAAAGAACCTGCCTGCGGGGGCGATTCCCGGTCACCAGTCCGTGTCGGCCGTCCACTCGTCGAAGATGAGGACATCCCGCTTGCCGATGTAGCGGTTCACCTTCCCGGCGATTTCCTCGGGGAGGTCCTCGAACTGGACGCCCACTCCGGGCGGGAGTCCCGGCGAGCCGAACGGATCCCGGACCCAGCGCACCATGCCGGTGGCTTCGATCGGCTTGTCCATGCCCGGGAAAGTGAAGCGGACCTGGAGACGTTCCCCGATGCGGTGCACGTTGTCCGTTGCGACGAACAGCCCTCCGGATGAGATGTCACGGATCAGGCCGGTGTAGAACATGCTCTCCGTGCCGACATCGACTTCCAGATCGTAGTCGACCCGCGCCCGGCGTCCTTGCCTGAGATTGGTGTCCTTTGTTCCGTCCATGCCTGCTCCTGGTTTGCGGCCGGTCGTGACGTCCTCCCGGCACGAAAGGGACCGGGTCTACGGCATTCCGCCTACGTCAGTATAGCATTCCTGGTGAGAAAACCGCGTTTTTCCTCTAATGTAGGAAGTGACCATGGCCGTTGCTCGTCGGTCCGTACGGGGGGGGGCGGGCGAATGGGCTCTTCCCGAGCGACCCTGGTTGGGGGACTCGAAGATGCACGCTGCTGCGTGGGCATACATCCTGGTGGCGTTGGCCGTCGGCGCAGCCGTGGGGCTCTTCCTCTGGCGTCGGCGGGACCGCATCAGCAGGCAGGACAGGGCGCTGGAGGACCTGGTGGCCCAGGGGCGCCACGAGGAAGCCGCATCCCTGATGGTCGGAGTCGGTCGTTCGCGCCAGGCGGCCGATCTGCTTCTGTCCCAGGGGAACCCAAAGCGGGCCGTCCAGCTCCTGCTCGATGCCGGTGAATTCACAGCGGCGGCGAGGATTGCGGCTTCCAGCCACGAGTATGCCCGCGCCGGCGAGCTGTTCCTGCTTGGAGGAGAGAGACGGCTCGCTGCCGCCATGTTCGAGCGGGCCGGCAATCACAAGCAAGCCCTCTCCCTCTATGTGGAGCTGCGCGACGGCGGGCGGATCGTCGGCCTCTACAGCCGTGTGTCGGGCGAGCCGGCCCTCTTGGAGAAGGCAGCGGCGTGCCTCAAGGAGCAGGGAGATCTCGCTGCCGCGGCCAGTGTGTACGTCAAGGCGGGCCGAGCCGACAAGGCCAGCAGCCTCCTCGATCGGCTGGGGCGACCGCAGGATGCCGCGGTAGCGCTCGAGGAGGCGGGGGAGCTCGAAGGGGCCGCTACCATGCACTCCAAGATGGGGCAACACCGTCGGGCAGCGTACCTCCTGGTGCGGGCGGGATTGTGGGAAAAGGCGGCCGCAGCGCTCGAGCTGGACCGCGACTACCTGGCGGCTGCCCGGATCCTCAGGAAGATCGGGAAGTCCGCTGCTGCGCTTGACTCGTTGCGGAAGCTGCACCCGGACAATCCGGGGTATCGCGGCGGGGTCATGCTGGCTGCGTCCATTCTCGAGGACCAGAAGAGGCTCGGCGAGGCCGTCGCAATGCTCTATGACTGCCTGGAGCACCTGGGCTACCGTGAGGAGCACGCCGAGACCATCACCCGGCTGGTGGAGCTGCAGTGGGCATACGGTGACCTTGCCGGTGCGCAGGTCACGCTGGAGCGGGCCATCGCCGAGGGGATCGAGTCGGAGCCGCTCAACGAGCTTCTGGAGGACGTCCACAAGGCATCCCGGGACCTCATCTACGAGCCTGCCGGAACTCCGGGCAAGGGCGGTGGCGGGCCGGGAAGAGCATCCGGAACGTCCATCGGGTTCCCCAGGAACGACCGCTACCAGCTCATCCGACGGCTGGGCAGGGGGGGGAATGCCCTGATCTTCCACGTCGTGGACCGGAGGAACGGGCAGGAGCTGGCACTCAAGCTGCTGTTCTCCGATGTGCTGCCTGCCGGGGAGGCCCGGCGCTATTTCGAGCGGGAATCCCGCGTTGCCTCGGAGCTCCGTCACCCGAACATCGTGCGCGTGCTGGAGGCGGGGGAGCTCGAAGGACGTCCGTTCCTCACCATGGAGTTCGTGGACGGAATCAACCTGTTCCAGGCCCTGGATGTCCCCGACCCCCCCTCGCACAAGCAGAAGATCGGTATCTGCGTCCAGCTCTGTGAGGCACTGTCCTATGCGCATGGTCGCGGCGTCATCCACAGAGACGTGAAGCTCGAGAACGTTCTCGTCGCCCGCAACGGCCAGGTGAAGCTCACCGACTTCGGCCTGGCCAAGGTGCTCGGGGAGGCTTCGGCGAGATCGGGCTTCATCGTCGGCACCCCCTCCTACATGTCCCCGGAGCAGATCGCGGGCAAAGAGCTGGATTCACGCACCGACATCTACTCGCTGGGAGTGCTGATGTACCGGCTCTTCACCGCGCGGTTTCCCTATGACCCGTGCGAGACCGCAGTCGTCACCTGGCCACCGTCTCCGATCCCTCCCTCCTCTCTCGTGACCTCCGTATCCGAGACACTCTCGGCAATCATCCTGAAGTGCCTCATGAAGGCCCCGGACGAGCGGTTCTCCACCGCCGCCGAGATCCGCTCGCACCTGCTGCCGCTGGGAAGCTGACGGCCCCTGCCTCACTTGCCGGTGGAATCTCCCGCCGCGTTGTGGTAGCTTCGGTGCTCGAAGGGTGGGGCGGACCGCCTTTCCCGTCGGCCCCCAGGAGGAACCATGACGCTTCGCTCTCTTTCGTGCGTTCTGCTGTCCATCGCACTCTTCAGCTCCTGCAAGGCCGTCAGGGAGGCAGCCGAGCAGGTCGCAGGCCAGGTGGCCAAACAGGCCGCCGGTGGCGACGAAGAAGGGGAGGACATGCTCGGCCTCTATGCCAAGGGCTACAACGCGATCATCGGCGTGGTCCCCGAGGCTGTCCGCTCGTACGATTCCGCAGTCCCGATGGGCGGGGAGCCCGGCCCGGAGATGCGCAAGCCTCTTCTCCTTGCCGGAGTGTTGGCCGACATGAAGCTCAAGGAGGCCGCCGAGTCCTTCGAACGGGCCAGGGCCGCAGCCCCTGAGAAGTTCAAGCACATGATCCCCATGGCGGACGAGCTCATGGCAGCGAGCAAGGAGATCATGACCCTCTACAGTGAGGCACAAAAATACTATGATGCCGAGAACTTCAAGGACGATGGGTATGAGAACGGAAAGAAGATACATTCGAAAATAATTCCGGCTGTTGGGCGTTACGAAAAAGCCGTCAGAGTACTTGAGGCAGCTCTGGATGCTGAAGAAGATAAAATAATCACTGAAGAGATGAAGGAGCATGAATCGGCGAAATCGTATTCGTATTACATAAGATCCGTGCATGTTGAGGCCAAGAAGGCGGTCAAGGTGGTGGACGACCCGAAGAGCGATGCGGCTGCCGTTGCGGCTGCCGCTGAGGCGTTTGCCCGAACCTGCGAGGAGATGAAGGGATTCGTGGACAGGCAGGCGGAGCCCAACGTGACATTTCGGGCCTTCGTCGACGCAGCGGACCGCTACCTGGCCAGCCTGAAGCGGCTGCGCCGCGCGCTCGAGGCCGAGCCCCGGGAGGACGAGGCGATCCACCGGGAGCTGGACTTGGTGATCTCGTCCTACAACTCCTTCATCTCGCTGCGCAACAGCCTGGCCGAGCTGGAGCAGAACGGGTTGCTCCGGTAGGCGGGCAGCCGGGGGCGGGGGGGCGCGCCCACGGCGTGATTGAGCCTTTACAATCTACACGGTCTATCTATAATACCGGCAGTTCTTGGACCCACCGGGTCGGGGAGGGAGCGTGCGGGTCGAGCGACTTGCGACGGTATGTCTTCTGGCGTTGGTGTTGTGCGGGTGCGGTGCGGCCGACGAGCTGCTGAATTCGTGTCCGCGGGTCACCGGAGTGCGGGTGGTGGGGTGGGACGGGGCCGAGTTGCGGGTTGGAGTATGGGTGCAGGACCTCGAGGAGGATCCGGTGGACCTGGTGGTGACGGACGGCACGGGGAAGGAAGTGACGGACGTCCTGGGGCATGGGGCGGTGGGGTTGTCCAGCGGGGCGGAGCTTCCCGGAGCCGCGCACGAGCTGTGGATCGAGGGGCAGTACGTGAAAGGGGGGAAGATGGGATTCCGCCCGGTGGACGTGGAGGGGTGTGAAGGGGAGACGGTCTGGCTGGGCGTCCCGGCAGTGGGCGGTGGGAGATAGGCGGGATCGCTGCGACCGGCAATCGTCGCGTTCGTCGGATTGGGGATCCCGGATTGAGAGACTCGGCCGTCTGCTGCCAAGCCGGCTCGTCCGGATGGGAGACGGTCGACACGAGGCAGGATAGTATCGGGAGGAGCCAGTGGTGCGCAAGGGACAGTCGAAGGGTGGCGATTTGTTTGGCGGGCCGGCGCCGGTTGCGGCAGCGCCTGCGCCGCTGACGGAGAAGGACGAGGCGCTGCTGCTTGAGCTGCTGCGGCTGGCGCTGGAGGAGCGGCGGGGGGCTCTTGCCGAGGATACGCTCCGGAAGCGCCAGAAGGACCTGTACTTCCGGCTGCGGGCGCGGTTTTCGACCCTTGCGGCGGCCCTGGCCGAAGCGTTGAAGCTCGAGCTGGGTGGGGTACTGACGCGCAAGGACGTGCTGGATGACCTTCGGGCGCGGTACGAGACCGGGGCGCCGGTGACTCTCGAGGGGGTTGTTGGCCAGTCCCCAAGGCTTGCGTCCGCGCTGGTGAAGGAATTCGGAGGGATGGATGCGGCCTGGCGTGAGCTGGGGATTCGGCCGGACCTGGCGCTGAAAGACCGCAGGATGAGCGACGATGCGTTGTTCGGACAGGTCCTGGAGCTTGCCGGAACGGTGACGGGGTTCGCTACCGAGGAGGAGCTTGCGGGGGCGAGTGCGTTCCTGCGGGAGGCGGTACGGTGGAGGTTCGGGTCGTACAACCTGTTCCGGAAGGTGCTTGCCGAGTGGTTGAGCGGGCAGCCGTTGCTCTACCTGGTATGGGGGAGGAACGTGATCTCCCGGCTTCTGCTGGCCGAGGTTCCGTTGACGGGGCGGGGGGGCAAGGGGAGGACGCTGTCGGACGTGAGCCGTATGAGGTCGGCGTGGGAGTGCACGGGATGTCCCCGGCCGGCGCTGCTCTGGTCGGACGGCTGCCTGGTGCCGCTCGAAGTGGCGGAGGTGCCGTTCGTTTCGTTCTCGTCCTCGTCGGTGAATGGCGGGCAGAAGATGAGCTCGAGCCGCAAGTCGGGCCGGCCTCTCTGTCTCGTGTCGCTGGATGACCGGGAGGGGGTGCTGGCGATGGTCACGCGAGGCGGGTTGCTCAAGCTGATGCCGCTGGCGAACGCCCGGCGCGTCCGCAAGGACGGGCTTCCGGTGATTCGGCTGGCGGAGGGGGACGAGGTGTGTGCGGCCGCGGTGCTGGGGCCGTCGGTGAAGCGGGTGGTGCTCGTGACACGGCAGGGCCGGGGCGTTGCGTTCGTGCGGGAGGGCTGGAAGCTGGCATCGCGGATATCGATGGGGCACATTCGGCTGCGGGAATCGCCGGAAGGGCTGGAGCCTCTGGAAGTGGTGGGATTGGCTGAGGGGGAGGACCTGGTTCTGCTCGGGCGCAACGGGTTTGTCTTGAGGCTGAGGGGGGAGGAGGTGCCGGTGCGGAAGGGGGCGAGTCGGGGGAGGCTGTTGTGGAGGACCCCGGTGGTGGCCGCTGCGGCGTGCACCGACGAATCCCGGCTGCTGATCGGGACGCGCAAGGGGCGGTTGCTGTCGTGCAGCGGGACCGAGGTGGCCGGCCGGAGCGCCCAGTGCAAAGGGGTCTACGGGGTGCGGCTCGACGGTGACGATCTGCCCGAGGTGCTGCGGCGACTGAAGTAGGAGACGGGGTCCGGGGTTCGGGGGAAGGCGGCGGCCGGATTCCGAGCGAAAGACCGGCCTGATTCATGCGAGGCGGGCCGTGGAGCGGCAGCGTCCAGGAGGTTTGGAGCATGCGAATCGCCATCGGCAGTGACCATGGTGGCTTCGAGCTGAAGCAGGCGCTGGTCGGGTTCCTTTCCGGCGAGGGGAACGAGGTTGCCGATCTCGGGACCGATTCGTCGGCAAGCGTCGACTACCCGCTGTTTGCCGTCCGGGGGCCCCGGGGAGTGGCCTCGGGGCGATTCCAGAAGGGGGTGCTGGTGTGCGGGACGGGGATCGGCGTGTGCATTGCGGCCAACAAGGTGAAGGGGATAAGGGCGGCCCTTGTTCATGACGAGACCACGGCCCGCCTGGCGGCCCAGCACAACGATGCCAACGTGCTCTGCCTCGGGGGGCGGCTGTTGGCCGCACCGATGGCGTGGGAGCTCGTGCGGCTGTGGCTGACGACTCCGTTCGAGCCGCGTCACCAGCGGCGTCTCGACATGATCTCCGAGCTGGAGAGAAGGGGGGACTGATGCGTTGTCCTTACTGCAAGTGCCCGAGCACGAAGGTGGTGGACTCACGGGAGGTGCGTGGGGGAGAGGAGATCCGGCGCCGGCGGCTGTGCGATACCACGGACGGGGGGTGCGGTCACAGGTTCACGACGTTCGAGCGGCTGGAGCTGCGGCTCCCCGTTGTGGTCAAGCGGGATGGCGGCCGGGTTCCGTTCGAGCGGGAGAAGGTGCGCAACGGGTTGCTGCGGGCCACGTGGAAGCGTCGGGTGCGGGAGGAGGAGATTGAGGCCTTCCTGGACGACCTGGAGCGGCGGCTCTCGGAGAACGTGTCGCGAGAGGTGACGACGCAGGAGATCGGGTCCGAGGCGGTGCGGTTCCTGGCGCGGGTCGATCCGGTGGCGTGCGTCCGTTTTCAGAGTGTCTACGGGGATTTCCGTAGCATCGACGAGTTCAAGCGGCTGCTCAGCGAGCTGGGTGGTGGCGACGAATGAGCAAGGCGTGGGCCGGTCTGATGCTCAAGGCGTTGCGGCAGGCCGTGCGGGGGCACGGAGCAACGGGGCCGAATCCGCTGGTCGGGGCGCTGGTGGCTCGTGATGGGCGGGTGGTTGCGACGGGCTACCACGCCCGCGTGGGGGAGGCGCATGCGGAGGTCATGGCGCTGGACCGGGCGGGTGCGGGGGCTTTGGGGGCGGACCTGGTGGTCACGCTGGAGCCGTGCTCGCACTATGGGCGCACCCCCCCCTGCGTCGACCGGATCGTGGCGTCGGGGGTGAGACGGGTGGTGGTGGGATGCCTGGATCCGAACCCTCGGGAGCAGGGGCGGGGAGCGGAGCTGCTCCGGCGGGCCGGCCTGGAGGTGATCATCGGCGTCGAGGGGGAGCGGTGCCGGCGGCTCAACGAGGCGTACTTCAAGTACATCTTGACCGGGATTCCGTTCGTCGTCGTGAAGCTTGCGATATCGCTGGACGGGAGGATTGCGACCCGGACGGGGGATGCCCGGTGGATATCGGGACCGGAGGCGGGCCGCTTCGTTCACGGCCTGCGGAGGGACTGCAACGCAGTCATGGTCGGGGGGGGGACGGTGCGGCTCGACGATCCGGCGCTTACGGTCCGCCTGGTCCGTCCGGACACACGGCCCTTGCGGGTCGTGGTCAGCTCGGGGCGTGATCTCCCGTGCGAGGCCCGGGTGTTTCACGATCAGGACCGGTGGCCGACCGTTCTCTTTGCGACCGCTGCGACGCCGGCCCCGGCCCGGCAGGCCCTGGAAGCACGCGGGGTCCGGGTCGAGGTCGTCCAAGGCGATGAGGGGCGGGTCGATCTGGCCGAGGCGCTCCGGCGGCTCGGGCGTGCCGGCGTTTCCCGCCTGCTGGTGGAAGGGGGGGGCGAGCTGGCGGGGCAGCTCCTGGCAGGCGGGCTCATCGACAGGCTCCTGGTGATCCAGGCGCCGGTCATCATCGGCTCGACGGGCCTGCCGTCGGTGGGCGGTGCCCTGCCGGACGTGCTGTCGGCACTGCCGCGCTACCGCTTCGAGTGGACGCGGCGCCTCGGAGCGGACTGCCTTGCGTCGGTCCGGATGGGGCCCGACTACTGCAGCACGCAGGAGGGGCTCGGCACCTGTCCGCCGCGAAGGGCAACCTTGTGAATCGGACCGTTGGCGGGGCGACGGGGAGTGCCCGGGCAGAGCCGGGAGGATACGGGGCGGCCTACTGTCGGGGGTGAGCAATGGGATTGACGGTACGACTGCCGGTCTGCTGCCAGCGGACGTTCGGGAAGGCAGCGTTGTTGGTTCTCCTGGTCGCCGGCTGTCTGCTGGCTCGTCCTGTCGAGGGGCAACCCCGGTACTGGTTCGACCACGTCCGGGTGACGTTGGAGGCGGGGGGCTCTCCGTTCCATGCGGTCCAGCTCGGGATGCGCCGTATCGACGGCGGATGGGTTGTCTGGCAGACGAAGCAGTACCCCTACGTGCCGGTCTACGACAACCGGGTGTCGGTGGCGGCGCAGGCGGATGGGGATGACCTCATGGCGCTGCTCGAAGGCAACGGGCTGCTCGAACTGAAAGATGCGGCATCCGATGTCCCCTTCGGGCTCACTTTTCGCATTGAGGCGGGGTGGAAGGGGCGGAGCAACGCGCTGGTCGTGCGGGGGGCCGAGCTGCTGGACGATATCCGCTACGCTGCCATTCTTCAGGCCATCCGCTCCTTCGTCGAGTCGCGAACAGGGGTCGCCCGCTTCCGCGACCTGGTATTGCCCGAGAGCGAGCTCGGGCTGTTGAACCTGCGGACCTTCCCCCCGGCGGAGGTCGAGATCGACGGGGTCTCGATGGGGCGGGAGACTCCGCTGAACGGCCTCGAGCTCGGGCCGGGGGTTCACGTCGCCCGGTTGAGACCCCTTGGCAGCGACAAGGTCCGCCGGGTGAAGTTCACCGTCTACAAGGGGCAGGTGACCAACCTGAACCTGAACCTGGACGAGACGCAGTGAGCAGCCGGCCGGTGAAACGCCGCGGATGCGCCCCCTGGCAAAGCCCAGAATGGCCCCGGCGGTCGAGAGTGGCGGAGCCGCAAGGCGCGAGGCCGAGGTGCGAATGAGGCGTGGTCCAAGCCACGTCGCAGTGAGCAGCCGGCCGATGAAACGCCGCGGATGCGCCGCTATCGGCCGCCCGGATCATAGGAAGCAGACGACGCGGCCACCCCACTGAGCGGGGAGCTTCGAGGCGACCAGCGGACCGACCTCCTCGGGAGAGTAGATCCGGCTGAAGTGGAACAGGACGAGGTGCTCCCCTGTGAAGCGGCCGAGGCGGGCCAGGATGTCGTCGAGGACGAGGTGGCGTCCCGCGCGCACCGCATCGAGGGGTTTGCGGTCGTCGAGGAATGAGGCTTCGACCAGCAGGATCCGCGACCTCCAGGCGGTTTCCGGGAGTGCGTCGAGCCCCTCGGGCAGGGTGTCGGGGACGTAGGCCACGAGGGCTCTGCTGCGGATTTCGAACAGCTCGTCGAAGTCGGGACGCCCCTTGCGCTGGACGATGTCCTCCGGGGTGAGGCTGCGGAATTCCGGCCTCAGTTTGCGCACCGACTCCTCGACGACATAGCCCTGGGTGTCGGGCCTGTGGAAGAGGGAGAACGGGGTCACGGTGAGCGAGGCACGCAGGGGAATGGGGGCATCGGGGCAGGCCATGACGATGCGGTAGTCGAATTTCGACTCGGCCATCTTCTGCCATTCGGAGAGGATGGAG
This sequence comes from Deltaproteobacteria bacterium, assembly GCA_016875215.1. Classification (GTDB taxonomy): domain Bacteria; phylum Myxococcota_A; class UBA9042; order CAIXZC01; family CAIXZC01; genus CAITUV01. Next base: position 614 of record VGRX01000021.1, on the reverse strand, counting down.
GAGAGCGGTGCAGCCAGCGAGGGGGGAACGAACAGCGTGGCCAGGTTCCGGCTCTCAAGCGCCCGAGTTGCGAGGTAGTTGAGGAGCTCGCCGCAGTGGTCGGTGTGACCGTGACTGATGAAGACGTTGGAGGCCGCCAGGATTGGAGGGGACAGGTGGCCCAGGTCGAAGCAGAGGCGCAGCTCCCGGACCGCGATCGCGGTTCCGATTCCGGCGACGGATTCGCCGGCGAGGGTGTATCCGGCCAGGCTGAGGTTCGGCATATCCCCATCACCAATTGCCCGAGTCGTGCGGTCGGGCGGGCATGTGCGAGCGATGCGGAGGATTCCCATCGCTCCGGGCGGGTGATAATCTAGGGCTCGCCAGCGGGTTGCGCAACCCAATTCTGGGGCAGGCCCGTTGCGTGGGAGGGGAGAAGCTGCTCTTCGACCGGAGCTGCCTGGATGTGGAGGCAGGCCCGTTGCGTGGGAGGGGAGAAGGGGTGACCAGGGGGGGCACACAAGGCGGTGCGCAGGGGGGCGGCGGCGCTGCGGCGGACCCGAGGGTCTCCGGCAGGATGCAGCGGTGCCGGGCTTCATGGGACTCGATGACGCCGCTCGGCAGGGACTTGTGCC